>OMUD01000005.1 GCA_900314125.1 uncultured Prevotellaceae bacterium
TGGAGCGCCACACCAGCGACGGTCGTATGGACATCGTGATGCAGACACCGGAGTACGTCTATATCCTGGAGCTGAAGATGGACAAGACTGCTGAAGAGGCTCTCGCCCAGATTGAAGCGAAAGGGTATGCGAAGCCTTTCGCTGGCGACAGCCGCCGGATATTCAAGATTGGCATCAACTTCTCCACCGCCACCCGCCGCATCGACGACTGGAAGATAGACGTTTGACCTTAGACTTTAGACGTCCATCCAGGTGGTGATTTTGCCATTCGGACGATTGGAAGAAAAATGAAATACTAAACCAGGGGTATTCTTATGGACATTTTCATACGACGAATTAACACAAATTCACACAAAGTAAGCCTCTACAAGTAGATGAGATTGAACTTTGTTACTGGTCCCGCATCCATGATGTATGATGCAGATGGAGCGATGTTGGATCTTAGACGTTAATATGAAAATATAATCATAGAACAAAGGCGGTTCTTATGAGGTGTTAGTAACTTTGTCCATTACAGATGATTTGGATATGAAAATGAATAAATATCTTGTTTTGTTTTTTACTTTGACGATTGGGTGCGTCAATATGGGTGCACAGATTGTGCATCCCCCGGTTGGCGATGAAGGGGCTGCTTCCGATGGCAGCGTGAAGCTGAAGCTGATTCATAAGCTGCAGCATTTCAGCGCCCGGGATAAGGCGACCTACGATGAGAATATCAACTCACCCAAGTCGGTGAACATCCATCCCAACGGCAAGAAGTTTTATGTGAACTCCCTGGAGGGATGCACCACGGTGGTTTATGAAATGGGCACATGGAAGTTGCTTGGCGTCATATCCCACCGCATTGGTGGCAGTGAACGTGACCTGTGGGCAAAGCCGAGCGGCCTATTTGAATTCACCCATTATTCTTCGAAGGACCGCGACCTGAATGTGTTCGACGGCAAGCCGGTGGAGAGCACCTTCTCCCACCGTGGCAGATATCTTTGGGTACCTTATTACCGTCGTTCCTATGACTTGAATGCTCAGGATCCGTCCGCCATGGCAGTGATTGACACTCAGACCGACCGCATTATCAAGCTTTTCGAGACTGGTCCGTTGCCAAAGATGGTGGCTTGTTCTCATGACGGCAAGCACATAGCCGTGACCCACTGGGGCAACAACACGGTGGGTACGCTTGACATATCGAGTGAGAATCCCGATGACTGGCATTACGACCACGTCTATATTGTGGACAACCAGCTTCAGCTTAATTTCAGCCTGACAGAAGCCGTGAACCGCGACTCCAACACGGGGTATGCGCTCCGTGGCACGGTGTTCACCCCCGATGACCGCTATTTGTTTGTGAGTTGCATGGGTGGCGGTGGCGGCATTGCGGTGATTGACATGGAGCGCCAGCAATATCTGGGCCGTGTGTTGGGCATGCGTGCCAACATCCGGCATTTGGTCGTGAAGGACGACTGGCTCTATCTGGGAAGCAATGCGCAGGGGGTGGTTCAGCGCATCAAGCTGGACTCATTCATCGCTGCAGCCACGAGTATCACTGGGAAGGCGACAACAGTGAGAGGGTTCGAGGAATGTACGGTGATGACCGGCGCCCGGACCATTGAGGCATCGCCAAGTGGTCGTTTCATCTTCGCTGCTTGCAACAACGCGAGTAAACTGTGCGTGGTGGACACGCGGCAGATGAAGATGGTGGCGAGCACCGCGGTGGACAGCTATCCTGTGGGGCTCGACATATCGCAGGACGGCAGTATCGTGATTACCACTTCGCAGGGCCGCAAGGGCGAGGGTGGTGGCAATGCCGTTGATATCTTCCAAGTGACTTATGCGGAACCGGAGCCGGCTCCAGAGGCAATACCTGAGATTGACGAGACACAGGAAGAGAATGCCGTTGCTGATGAGGTTGTCAGCGAAGACGATGATGTGGAGGTCGTACCTCTTGATGAGGATGAGAAGCCCGATTACACGCTATGGTATATCGGTGGCGGGGTGTTGGCTGTCCTCCTGGTTGCGCTCCTTTCAGCCACCTTACGAAGAAAAAGGCATTGATGGCCCATGGCTGCTTATCAGCGAAGGGGGCTTTTTTATCCGCTACCCAAATGAGACACACTCTTTAGTAACGATAAAAAAATAACTTGCCTCATTTTTGATATGTACAAATTGTTGGTGTTACTTTCATCTTTCGGGCTGTTTCTGCCCATTTTCTCAGTCATGATGCCCGCATCACTCCTTCGAAAACGGACAAAAACATCTCCAAAATATGAACAAACTGAGGCAATTTATTTTTTCATCATTACTTAGTATAAAAAACTCTTTGATTTTTATGAAAATAAAACTTTTGATTCTGGGTTTATGCTCTTTGACGGCGATGGCGCAGAATTATCCGATTGTCCATCCGAAGGTGGGTGAGACGGTTACTTCCAGCGATGGGAATATGAGCATCACGCTCGTGGACAAAATCCAGCATTACCGGAGCGACCGGAGTGGCACGCTCGATCCCGACATCGACTCGCCGAAGTCTGCCAACATCCATCCTGACGGTACGAAGTTCTACATCAACTCGCTGGAGGGGTGCAAGACGATGGCATACGACATGCGGACCCATCGGAAGCTGAAGACCATCAGCCATCGGTTCACAGAGGCTGACTCCGCCCTGTTCAGCAAACCCTCAGGGCTGTTTCCCTTCCGCTTCTACAAAGAGCGGCTGAACACGTTCAACGGGAAACCGGTGGAAGGTGCTTTCTCCCATGGTGGGCGCTATCTGTGGGTGCCGTTCTACCGCCGTACATTCGACATCAACGCGCAGGAGCCTTCTGCCATGGCCATCATCGACACGCGGGTGGACAGCACGGTGCTTGTGATGGAGACTGGACCGCTGCCGAAAATGGTGTGTGCGAGCCACGATGGCAAGTATATGGTGGTGTCGCATTGGGGCGATAACACAGTTGGGTTGATTGACATCAGCAGTGATAATCCCCGCGATTGGAAATACCTGAGATACTACGAGATAGACAAGAAACTGATCCTGAATTTCAGCTTGACGCAACCTGTGGATCGCGATCAGAGCGACGGCTGGTTGCTGCGGGGGACGGTGTTCACTCCTGACGACAAGTATCTGCTGGTGGGGTGTATGGGCAACAGCGGCGGTGTTGCCGTGATTGACATGACCACCCATGAATACTTGGGCCGGATGCAAGGTATGCGGGCTAATGTGCGCCATCTGGTCATCCGCGACGGCTGGCTCTATTTGTCAATCAACCGAACGGGCTATGTGCAGCGCATCCGTCTCGACACATTCCTGGAGGCGGCACGCAAGATGGAGAACCACCTCGGCCATGTGGATGGATGGGAGGAGTGCAAGGTGGCGAATGGTGCGCGTACCATCGAGTTGACTCCTGATGGGCGCTATGTGTTTGCCGCCTGCAACATGGAGAGCTGTATCTGTGTGGTTGACACCCGCACCATGACGATGATTGGAAAGATTGCGGCCGATTCCTTCCCTGTGGGACTCGATGTGTCGGCCGACGGTGAAACCGTCATTACCACATCTCAGGGACGCAGCAACGGTGGTGGCAACGCCGTGGATATTTTCCGTGTGGAACGTGCCGATGATCCTTTGTCGATAGAGTGAAAACTTCTGGGCGTTTGGAAAAAACCGACAAGAAAGGGATGAAATTTTGTGGTTAGGAATAAAAGTGCTAATTTTGTAGGATAAAACGAGTTGACTATGAAAGGAATTGTACTTGCGGGTGGTTCTGGCACCCGGTTATACCCGATAACGAAGGGTGTGTCGAAGCAGTTGCTTCCGATATTCGACAAGCCGATGGTGTATTACCCGATATCGGTGCTGATGCTTGCCGGCATCCGCGACATACTGATAATTTCCACTCCTTACGACCTTCCTGGGTTCAAGCGTCTGCTTGGCGACGGCAGCGACTACGGGGTGCATTTTGAATATGCAGAGCAGCCGTCGCCCGACGGACTGGCTCAGGCGTTCACCATCGGTGCCGATTTCATTGGCGACGACTCGGTGTGCCTGGTCTTGGGTGACAACATCTTCCATGGCAATGGTTTGTCGCAGATGTTGCGTGACGCTGTGCGTACGGCCGACAAGGAGCAGAAAGCCACAGTGTTTGGCTATTGGGTGAGCGACCCAGAGCGTTACGGCGTGGCGGAGTTCGATGCGGATGGCAACTGCCTGTCGATTGAGGAGAAACCGGCGAAGCCGAAATCCAACTATGCCGTGGTGGGCTTGTATTTCTATCCGAACAAGGTGGTTGAGGTGGCGCGCACGATCAAGCCGTCGGCCCGTGGCGAATATGAGATCACGTCGGTGAACCAGCGATTCCTTGAGGACGGCGAGCTGAAGGTGCAGACGTTGGGTCGTGGTTTCGCCTGGCTCGACACAGGAACGCACGATTCGCTGGCTGAGGCATCGACCTATATTGAGGTGATAGAGAAACGTCAGGGCTTGAAAGTGGCTTGTCTGGAGGGCATTGCCTACCGCCGTGGCTGGATTGACGAGGCGAAGATGCGTGAGTTGGCGCAGCCGATGATCAAGAATCCTTATGGGCAGTATCTGCTGAAAGTGATTGATGAGCTGAAAAAGTAGGCTTGGCACATAGATTTGTCGATTTTGATTTTGAAATTGATTGATTATGAATATACTGATTACCGGCGGTGCCGGATTTATTGGGTCTCATGTGGTGAGACTGTTTGTGACGAAGTACAAGGATTACAAGATTGTGAACCTTGACAAGTTGACTTATGCCGGCAATCTGGCTAACTTGAAGGATATTGAGGATTGTCCGAACTACAAGTTCGTGAAAGCTGATATCTGCGACTATGAAGCCATGTGCCGTGTAATGCGTGAGGAACAGATTGACGGCGTGATCCATCTTGCAGCAGAGAGCCATGTGGACCGCAGTATCCGCGACCCTTTCACCTTTGCCCGAACAAACGTGATGGGCACTTTGAGCCTGCTTCAGGCAGCTAAAGTGTATTGGGAGTCACTCCCAGGCGGCTATGCTGGCAAGCGCTTCTACCATATCTCCACTGATGAGGTTTATGGTGCGTTGGAATTGACCCATCCGAAAGGAATCGAGCCTCCGTTCACCACTAAAGCCTCCTCGGGTCAGCATCATCTTGCTTACGGCGACCAGTTCTTCTTGGAAGACACGAAATATCAGCCTCACAGCCCTTATTCAGCTTCGAAAGCCAGCAGCGATCATTTCGTGCGTGCCTATCATGACACCTATGGCATGCCTACCATTGTGACGAACTGCTCGAACAATTATGGGCCTTATCAATTTCCAGAAAAGCTTATCCCGCTGTTTATCAATAATATTTGCCATAAGAAGCCGTTGCCGGTGTATGGCAAGGGAGAGAATGTGCGCGACTGGCTCTATGTGGAGGACCATGCACGTGCCATCGATTTGATTTTCCATAAGGGACGCATTGCGGATACCTACAACATCGGTGGATTCAATGAGTGGAAAAATATTGACATCGTGAAGGTGCTCATCAAGACTGTGGACCGTGTGCTTGGGCGTGGCGAGTTTGAAGACCTGAATCTGATTACTTACGTAACTGATCGTCAAGGACATGACCTCCGCTATGCCATCGACTCCACCAAGCTCCAAAAGGAGCTGGGCTGGGAGCCGTCACTCCAGTTTGAGGAGGGCATCGAGAAGACGGTGCGTTGGTATCTGGACAACCAGAAATGGATGGACAACGTGACGTCTGGCGACTACCAGAGATATTACGAGGAGATGTATGCTAAGCGGTAGCTGTTGGTTTTCAGATGTTTTTTTGGGATATTCCGACATTCCGTTTCTTTTTCAATTGAACGATTATGAATATATTGGTTACTGGTGCCAATGGGCAGCTTGGACGCAGTATGCAGGCTGTATGCAAGGAATCCGAGAATAAGTATATCTTCACGGATGTGTGTGAGGGCTATGAGCAGCTCGACATCACCGACCGTGAGGCGGTGATAAGTTATGTTGATCGCCGAGCCATCGACTGCATTGTGAACTGTGCCGCATGGACCGATGTGGATGGTGCAGAGACGGCTGGAGAGAAGGTATATCGGCTGAACGCACTTGCGCCAGAGAACCTTGCCTTGGCGATGAAAGGGGTGGGGGGCGCCCTCATCCATATCTCCACTGATTATGTGTTTGGTAAGGAGGTGTACAACACGCCCTGCAACGAGGAAATGACGGGCACGCCTACGGGGGTCTATGGTGAGACGAAGCTTCAGGGAGAACGTCTGATTCAAGCCACCGGCTGCAAGCATGTGATTATCCGCACTGCCTGGCTGTATAGCGAATATGGAAAGAACTTCGTGAAAACCATCATGAACCTGACTTCCACAAAACCAGCCATCAAGGTGGTGATTGACCAGTGCGGCACTCCTACCTATGCTGGTGACCTTGCCCAGGCGATTTTTGCGATTGTGGAGGGTGAGAAATATCGCCGGCATACGGGCATTTATCATTTCTCCAACGAAGGTGTGTGCTCTTGGTTTGACTTTGCGAAACAGATTGCTAAGCTTTCTGGCAACACTTCGTGTGAAATCCGTCCTTGTCGCAGTGATGAGTTTCCATCTCCGGTGAAACGTCCAGCCTATTCGGTGCTCGACAAGAGCAAGATTAAGCGTGATTTCGAGGTTGCGGTGCCTTATTGGACTGATTCACTTGAAAAATGCATGGCTCAGATGAAAGAGGAATCAGCAAATTCTATTTGAAGGGATATTGCCAAGCAATCATATAGAACGCCGGCATTGAGCATCCACTCAATGCCGGCGTTCTGTTTATTTCTGCTGTCAGTTTATGGCAGTCGGTCGATAGGCGCTGCGGTATAATTGTCGATGTTGAGGTGGTATTTCATCAGGTCGTTGAGCTTATGCCTTGGTGCTGGGCAGTCGGGTGGGAGAGGGCGTAGTGAGAACTGCTGGAAATAGAGGATGCAGGCGTCGCGCCACCACCATGCGTCTTTAGCCTGACGGATGAAGCGTGCGAGCTGGCGTTCATAGCGTTGAGCATCAACATACGGTTTTACCGATTTCCAAGTCTCTACGAACTGTTCCGCTTTCCTCACTCCGTTGTCGTAGGCGTAGCAAAGGTTGTCCCAGAGAGAGAGTCCGTTGCTCATCACATAGTCCCAGCTGACATGGTGGAACCAGAGCAGAAGGTTTTCAGGGCAGGTGTTGATGTTGTTATATAATGTGCGTAGTGGTTCTGGATATTGCCCCACGTTGTTGGAGCCTTGGTTCCCCTTAGCGCTCGGCTCCTCATGGTCGGTACGGTTGAATCCAATGCCGATGGAGTCAGCACGGTGATAGAACCGTGGTAGCCAATCTTCCCTGCATCCCGGCACATAGTACCAAGGTTCAGGTCCGTAGTGGTGTCCGCCGGCAAAGATGTGGTGGAGCCCGAACGGCATCATGTAGTTGGTGACCGCTTCCCAGGAGTTGAGCAGCAGTTGTGCCACAGGCTTCACAAACTCAGGCTCGTCGGTGAAATTCTCTTTAAGGAAAGTCTCTGCGATATCTCGTGACGAAGCCTGTGTGTCGTTGGCCAGTCGGGCAAAGGCATACCAATTTGCCATGGCGAGGTCGTTCGCCGTCCAGTTGGGAGCATCGCCGATGTTTGCCACACCCGCTGCTCCGCAGAGCTTGACCCCATATTCATCGGTCTGACGGAAGAACTCCTTCCACATCGGTGCGAGGAAGCAGGTCTGTATGCTTCCACCGGTATATTCCTGTGTGATTTGGAACTCCACCATCATCTTGGTTTTCTTGAGTTTGAAGAAAAGCGGCGACACTGCTTCCCGAGGTTGGAAGTCGATAGGACCATTCTTGATTTGAATGATGACGTTGTCGGCGAACATGCCGTCGTAAGGTGCAAACTCCTCGTAAGCCTGGTTGGCGCGGTCAGACGCTTTCGATGAATAGACAAACGCTCTCCACATCACGATGCCGCCATGAGGCTTGAGTGCCTCTGCCAGCATGTTGGCTCCATCCACGTGCGTGCGTCCATAATCCATAGGTCCAGGCTCTCCCTCGCTGTTGGCTTTGACGAGGAAACCACCAAAGTCGGGGATGAGTTTATATATTTCGTCAGCTTTGTCTGCCCACCATTTTCTGACCTTCGAATCCATCGGGTCGGCCGTGTCCAATTCACCGAGTGCCTTGGGTGATGCGAAATTAACGGATAGATACACCTTAATTCCGTGTTTCCTAAGTATTTGTGCTATTTTTGCAGTCTTCCGGATCATGTCGGAAGTGAGCATGAGCGGTTTGGCGTTCACATTGTTGAGCACCGTTCCGTTGATTCCGAACTCATGGTTGATGCGTCCATACTCCTCATAGCGTTGTGCAAGGGAGTCGGGCATTTGTTTTTTACCGGTAGGGATGAGGTCCCATTTCCAGATGGACCGTCCTGCATATCCGCGCTCCACAGTTCCGTCAGGATTGTCCCAATGGTTGAGTAGTCGGAGCTCCAGTTTTTCGGCTTGGGCTGCCATGGCGATGACGGCAGCGATGATGCATAGAATTGTTCTTTTCATATAATTGATATAGTTGTTAGTTAGCGATAGGGATGTTTTTTCTGAATTATTTTCTGCAAAATTAGTTTTTTTTTATGATTCTTCCATAGGAAAAATGTGAAAAAACGTAAAGATGAAAAATACATAAAACGTTGGCTGTCAGCGCAAAGATTTTTTATGTAACGAATTTGAAAGAGTATGTAACGTATTTTTTTTAATATTTTTTAATAAGATTGTAAATTTGTATCGGAAAAATGCATGCATTGGGGATTAAAGAAGTTGAGTTTATGCGAGACCAGCGCCTGTGAGGGCAAATAGATGCATGTGGACACTTATTGAAATTGAATGAAAAAACATAACTAATTACCAATAATGGCCTATATGAAAGCAAAACTTTATTTCAGCGGCAGCCTCTCCAAGTGGCTGCTGGGGGCTATGATTGCAGTTGGCGGCCTGACTGCTTGTGAGGGCTACGACCTGGCAGAGGAAGATCCATCCTGGCTTGGCTCGAGCATTTACGAGTATTTGCAAGACAACGGCAATTATACCAACATGGTCAGAATCATCGATGACCTTGGCTACCGCGACGTGTTAGCCAAGACTGGTTCGAAAACCCTCTTTGTGGGTAACGACGACGCCTTCGGTGAATTCTACAAGAAAAACAATTGGGGCGTCCACAGCTACGACCAGCTCTCGCTCGCCCAGAAGAAGATGATTCTCTTCGGCAGTATGATCAACAACTCTTGCCAGGTGGCCTACCTGAGCAGTTCGGAGGGTCCTACCGAGGGTGACTGTATGCGTCGTAAGACCTCGTCGAGCGCCTACGACTCCGTGCCGGTCCTCACTCCTTCGGAAATGCCCGACAATCCTTATTGGGCACGTTACCGCAAGGAAGGCAAGCCGATTGTGTGCATGAGTGACATCACCACCAAGCCGATGATCCACTTTGTGGAGGCTTTCTTGGAGAACAAGCTGATCACGAATCCCGACTGCAACTTCCTGTTCAATTATGAGACAGAGCGTCAGCCTGGCGATGCCAACGTGAATGGTGTGTTGATGACAGAACAGAACATCAAATGCTCGAATGGCTTCATCCATGGCATGCAGCATGTGCTCACCCCGCTGCCAAACATGGCGGATCTGATCACCTACAACCCTCACACCCAGGGTTACGCCAAGCTGCTGAACCGCTTCTGCGCCCCTTATTATGCAGGCGATGAAGCTACACGCGAATACAACCGCCTTTACAACGCCAACATAGACTCTCTGTTCGAGAAGCGCTACTTCTCAGAGCGCAGCCAGGGTGGCCAACCTTTGGATCTGACCCCAGACGAGGGCCCGGTGAACGGTCTTTTGAAATTTGACCCAGCATGGAACCAGTTCTATTCCGCCACCACCAACAGCACGAGTGCCAATGTTGCTCTTCAGGAGAACATGGGCGTGATGCTCGTTCCGAGCGATGAGGCACTGAACCGCTACTGGAACGAAGGTGCCGGCAAGGTGCTGAAAGACTACTATGGAAGTTGGGAAAACGTGCCTGACAAGGTAATCTCGAAGATGATCAACGTGAATATGCTGAACTCCTTCACCAACTCCGTTCCAAGCAAATTCAACACGGTGCTGAACGACGCCAACGACGAGCTCGGACTGGAAACCCAGTATGTGGATTCCGTGCTCTTCGCCTGCAACGGAGCAGTATATCTTACTAATAAGGTGTTCAACCCAGTGGCATACATCTCTGTGACGTTCCCAGCCTTGGTGAACGAGACGATGAACATCCTCTACTGGGGTGTGGAGCAGAACGGCTTCGATGTGTATCTGAACTCCCAGAATACCTACTACAGCCTTTTCATCCCGAACAACAACGCATTGCTTGAGTATGTTGACCCATGCTCATACGGCAAGACGATGACCCAGCTCTTCCGCTTCCACTATGATGCTACGGCTCAGACGGAAGAAAAGAAAGTGCGCGCAAGCATCTGGAACTACGACACTGCCACGGGTGAGGTGCTCGACTCTATTGGCGAAGCCAGCACGAGCCAGATTCTCAATCGCTTGAAGGACATCCTCGACACCCACATCGTGATTGGCAACGTGGAAGATGGCAACACCTTCTATCAGACCAAGGGCGGCAGCATGGTGAAAGTGGCTAACGCCTCCGCCGGTACTGGCGGCATGACCGTTCAGGGTGGTCTTCAGATAGAGGAAGGCAAGTCTGTTCCTGTGGTTCAGATTTATGATGAGTCGTACGAAGGAAACGGTAAGACTTATATTCTTGATGAAGGTCCAATCATGACTGCCCGCAAGTCGGTGTTCGACGTGCTGGGTGAGCATGAGGAGTTCAAGGCCTTCCACGACCTGCTTCAGAGTTCTTCGCTGTTGGAGACAAAGCATGTGATCGGTACCGACGAGCACGGCTGTCCAAGCGAGAACATCTCTCTCTTCAACACTTACCGCTACACGGTTTATGTACCGACCAACAAAGCCATCTCCGAGCTTCAGGCGAGCGGCAAGCTCCCAACCTGGGAACAGGTGGAAGCCGAGGGCGATGAAGAGAAGAAAGACAGCCTTCGCAACGAGATTGAGACCTTCATCCGCTACCACATTCAGGACAACGCCTACTATGTGGGGCAGGGCAATGTGAACGGTGAGTTTGAGACTTCCGCCTACAAGGTGAACGACGGCGTGCTTTCTTACTACAAGCTGAACACCGACGTATCGAACAGCGGTATCTCCATCATCGACGGCAAGGGCAACACCCGCAAGGTGGACACTTCGAGCGGCCTGTACAACCTGATGGCCCGTGAGTATCAGTACAACACGGGTGACGCCACCCACGCCACTGAGCTTTATACCTCCTCATTTGCCGTGGTGCATTTGATTGACGGAGCATTAATCCATAAATAAACCGTGAAGATATGAAGAACAATAGACTGATAATTATTCTTGCGATGGCATTGCTGCCATTGAGTGCTGCGGCACAGACCGCAGGCACGATGATTCACGGTGTGGTGCGCGACGACGTGGAAGGTCTGATGGGCTGTAACGTGGTCGAGATTGATGAGTCGAACCGTATCGTGGCGCATGGAACGACCGATATGAATGGTAACTTCTCGTTCCGCATCGTCAATCCAAAACATAAGTTGAAGATTTCCTACGTGGGCTACAAGACACAGGAGATTCCCATCCGTGGCACCACGTACAACATCCTGATGGAAGAGACTGGTAAGATCCAGGAGGTGGTGATTAAGGCCACGAAGCGCACAGAGACAAGTGGTTTGGCCATTCCTATCCGCGAAATGTCCGTGGCGCATCAGACCATCGACGCCAAGGAGTTTGAAGGACTCGGCATCACCACCGTGGATGAAGCCCTCCAAGGCCGTATCGCTGGTCTCGACATCGTGTCGAATTCTGGTAACCTCGGTTCAGGCACGAGCATGCGTCTGCGTGGTGTGAGCTCTATCAACGGCAGCAGTGAGCCGCTGATCGTGGTTGATGGAAATATCTTTGAAAGCGACTACAACAGCAACTTCGACTATGCTAACGCCACCGAGGACCAGTTCGCAGAGCTCCTGAACGTGAACCCGGATGACATCCAGTCCATCAGCGTGCTGAAGGATGCCGCCGGAACCGCCATTTACGGTTCGCAGGGTGCCAACGGTGTGATTGAGATCAAGACAAAGCGTGGTAGTCGCGGCAAGACCAAGGTGCAGTATTCCTACCGCGTGATGGCCACCCATCAGCCTGCCGGCATCCGCCTGTTGAACGGTGACCAATATACGATGCTGATGAAAGAGGCTTACTACAACCCAGCTTTGAGCGACGAGAACTCCAGTATCCGCGAGTTCGACTACGACCAATCGTGGAACGAATATGAGATGTACAACAACAACACCGACTGGCGCAAGGCAATCCGTAAGACCGGATGGCAGCAGAAGCACTACGTGAGCTTGTCGGGTGGTGGTGAGAAAGCCAACTTCCGCATTGCCGGAGGTTATGACCACCAGACGGGTACGGTGATTGAGCAGAAGCTTGACCGCTTCACCACCCGCGCCGCTTTGGACTACTTCGTGAGTGACCGTATCAAGATCGTGACCAACTTCAACATGACCTATACGGACAACAAGAAGAACTACAGCGAGTTGCTGTCCATCGCTTACCAGAAGATGCCGAACCTCTCGATTTATGAGCAGGACGAGTTCGGCAACGACCTTCCTGACTACTACCACATGCTGAGCACCGCCTCCGCCGAGCTGAAGAAAGACCAGTACGGCTACGTGAACCCGGTGGCGCTCGCCAAGCAAGCCAAGAACGAAGAATCCACCTATCAGATTCAGCCTGAGTTCCAGCTGGTTTACGACCTGCTCGGCACCCACGACGACCAGACCCGCCTGAAGTATGAAGGTAAGATCCTCTTCAACATCTTTAATAAATATAATGACACGTTCTATCCGTCGAGCCTTGTGACCGCAGGTTGGTCGAACTCGAACAACAACCGCACATCGACTGATGCCCACAAGAGTACAGCCATCACCACGACCCACCGACTGACCTTCATGCCGGTGTTCAAGAACGAGGACCACTCGTTCATGGCGTTCGCCCAGTTCCAGCTGACCGACGGTTCGTCGAAGAGTACGAGCAACACCGTCTGGGGACTTCCTTCGGGCGGCATCCAGAGTCCGATTGCCGATGGTATCGTGTCGAGCCTGGGCACCTCGAGCGGTCAGTGGCGCAGCGTCTATCTGACTTTCTCAGCCCACTATGCCTACAAAGGCAAGTATATCGCTGACTTCAGCATGCGTCACGACGGTTCCACGAAATTCGGTGACGAGAGCCGTTGGGGAACCTTCCCGGCCCTGTCGTTCCGTTGGAACATCAGCGACGAGAAATTCATGAAGGCACTCCCATGGGTGAACATGCTCTCCATCCGTCCGGGATGGGGTATCGTGGGTAACCAGCCAGGTGGTGAATACCTTTATTTCTCGAAATACGCGAATGCAAGCCCATACAACCAGAACGCTTCAGTTTCGCCAAGCAACATCCGTCTGAGCAAACTGAAATGGGAGCAGAAAGAGACCTGGAACCTCGGTTTCGACCTCGGCCTGTTCAACAACATGATCACAGCTGACTTCAACATCTACACCCAGTTGACCACCGACCTGCTGATGATGAACCGCCGCATCCCTACCTCTTCTGGTTTCACCGCCCTGAACTACCAGAATGTGGGCGACATGCGTAACACTGGTTGGGAGTTCAACATCAACGCTCAGGAAATCCTGAAGATTGGCAAGCTGAAGGCCAGCTTCAACGTGACCTTCGCCAACAACAAGAACGAAATCACGAAGATGGATGAGACCGTCCTCGCCTCGTTGAACAACGACTTCGACAAGAAGAACGGATCCTACCTCACCCGCGTTCAGCTTCACAATGCCTTCGGTTCCATCTATGGTTTCCGCTACAAAGGCGTGTATCAGTACAGCAAATACACCGACACAGAGGTTCCGGGAGTGAGCGGTCCGAACGCTCCGGTTGCCCGCGACGCCAACGGTCAGGTGGTTGTGGATAAGAACGGCTACACCATCCCGATGCTCTTCTGCTACAACAGCAACGACAAGTCGTACGTCTATAAGTTCAAGGGTGGCGACGCCATCTATGAGGACATCAACCACGATGGTAACATCAACGAGCTCGACATCGTCTATCTCGGCAGTTCACTTCCTAAGGTGACCGGTGGATGGGGCTTCAAGCTTCAGTATGGCCGTTGGAGCTGGAACAACCAGTTCAACTTCCGTATCGGCAACAAGATCATCAACCGTGCCCGAATGCTCGCTGAGAACATGTATTCCAACAACAACCAGTCGGCAGCCGTGAACTGGCGCTGGCGTATCGAGGGCGACAACGTGGAGATTCCGCGCGCGCTCTATCAGGATGGCTACAACTGGCTCGGCAGCGACCGCTTCATGGAGAAAGGTTCGTTCATGCGATTGAACTACACCCAGCTCAGCTATTCGCTCGACCCGAAGATGATCAAGAACTGGGGACTGACCCAGCTGAGTTTCTATCTGAGTGCCAACAACCTGTTCTGCCTGACTGGCTACAGCGGCGCAGACCCAGAGGTAGGCTACGGCGGCTACGGTGTGACCACCGACAATGCCCGCACACCAAACCCACGTTCCGTAACATTTGGTGTCACTGTTCAATTCTAAAAACCGTACTGCATTATGAAGAAAAATATCAAATATATGTCATTGTCAGTGATGCTGACGATTTCAGCGCTGGCGGTCCTCACGCTTGGAAGCTGCAACGACTTCCTCTCGATAGAACCTCAGAACGAGATCGTGCTGGAGAACTACTGGACAGAGGAAGCCGACGTGAACAGTGTGCTGAACTCCTGCTATGCCCAGCTTGAGAGTCCAGACTGCGTGAAGCGCATGGCAGTGTGGGGTGAGCTCCGCTCCGACAACATGACTAACGGATCAGGAACTCCCTACGTGATTCAGCAAGTGCTGAAGGAGAACATCCTGGAGACCAACTCCTACACGGAGTGGCAGTGTTTCTACAGTGTGATCAACCGCTGCAACACCGTAATCTACTACGCACCGGAT
This sequence comes from uncultured Prevotellaceae bacterium, assembly GCA_900314125.1. Taxonomy (GTDB): domain Bacteria; phylum Bacteroidota; class Bacteroidia; order Bacteroidales; family Bacteroidaceae; genus UBA3839. The sequence goes on from OMUD01000005.1 coordinate 15,156, forward strand.
GTGAATGCGAAAGACCCGAACTTCACGGATTCCGAGCTCCGCGCCACTCTGGCCGAGGCCACGACCCTCCGTGCCCTCTGCTATTTCTATCTAATCCGCACCTTCCGCGATGTGCCTTACGTGACCTATCCGTCGAACGACGACACGCAGGAATATCAAGTGGCGCCATCGAAGTTCGACGTGGTGCTCGACAGCCTGATCCAGGACGTGGAGCGCGTGAAGGACGACGCAGTCCGCAGTTATGGCGAGAAGAGCGTGGAAAACACGTGCCGCATCACCCGCTGGGCCTGCTACGCCCTGCTTGCCGACCTCTATCTGTGGAAGGGTGACTATCAGCGCTGCATCGACTACTGCGACCTGGTGATTGACCACAAAATCAAGGAATACGAGGAAGACTACGAGAAAAACCCAACGACCCTGACTACCGAGCTCTATGGCAAATATCCGCTGATTTCGGAGTCGGGCGCCAACAGCAACTACGCAGGCAACACCTACACAGAGATTTTCGGCACGGGCAACAGTTTCGAGTCCATCTTTGAGCTGAACTTCGTGCGCAACCAGTCGGTGACCAACAGCGCCGTTTCGGACTTCTATGGTTCCAGCACCACCCGCACCGGTCAGATTGGAGCACCTTCGTTCCTCTACACCGATGCATACGCCGGATTGAACGACTACTTCAAACGTACGGACTGCCGCTATCTGGAGAACATGACCGAGATCAACAACAAGATTTACATCACAAAATATGTGAATGAAGACGTGTCGTTCCGTACGAGCACAACCACTGGTGCTGCCCCTACGGTCTCTTCGAGTGCGCGCACTGCCGACTTCGCCAACTGGATCATTTATCGTCTGACTGATGTGATGCTGATGCGTGCAGAGGCAGAAGTGGAGTTGGCAGGCGATGTGGAGTCCGGCGTTCCGTTGACAGAGGAGCAGACCACCCACTACCGTAATGCCTTCGCCTGCGTGAGTGCCGTGTGGAAGCGTGCCAACAACAAGCGCGTGGCCACTACCGACACGCTGCGCTACGACGACTATGCCACCTCGCGTACCGACATGGAGAACCTCGTGTTCGACGAGCGCCAGCGTGAGCTGATGTTTGAGGGCAAGCGATGGTTCGACCTCGTGCGTCTCTCGCGTCGCGACGGTGAGAACACCCGTATGATCAACAAGGTGCTTCCTAAGTTCCAGGAGAACGTGAGCGTGATCCGCATCAAGCTCTCCACTCAGGACATCCTCTACTGGCCTTATAGCAAGCAGGAGCTGAAGCAGAATCCTTACCTGACGCAGAATCCAGCTTACATCACAGAAAATACAGAACAAAACTTTTAACAGCACAACATTATGAAACCTAATCATATTCTTAAGTTTTTTGCAGGTCTTCTGTTCCTTGCTGTGTTCTCAGCGTGCATGGTGAGCTGTTCGGATGAACCATCGTCAGAAAACTATTACACCTTCACAGGAGAGATGGTGAGCGACTATCTGGACAACCGTCCGGAAGTATATAGCGAGTTCACCGAGATTCTCCACCGCTCAGGCCTGTACGGCATGATGGCCACTTACGGCACCTACACCTGCTTCGCTCCGACGAACGATGCCATCGACAAGTACCTGCGTCAGCATGGCAAGTCGAGCGTGGCCGACCTGACAAAAGAGGAGTGCGACACCATTTCGTGGAACCACATCATTCAGGAGACCTATTTCACCACGGACCTGAGCGACGGCAACATCTCCACTCCTAACATGAACAACCGTTTCCTCACGTTCTCCTGCGACAGCGATGCGCTGAACGGAGGCAACGCCATCTATTACATCAACATGGCCTCGAAAATCACCGTACGCGACGACTCCGTCGAGAACGGTGTGGTGCACACCCTCGACCGCGTGATTCAACCTTCCAGCTCCTATCTTCCTGAGCTGATGAAGGATGACAAGGCCATATCCCTCTTCACCTCAGCCCTGCAGCTGACCAGCCTTGCCGACAGCCTGTATGAGTTCTTGGATGAAAGCTACAGCGTGGGCCGCGACTCCGTCTATCTGGGCCTTCCGTTCCACCGTACCGGTGCCACCTACCGCATGTACTATCCAGAAACCCGTCAGAAGCGCTACACCATCTTCGCTGAGACCAACACCGTGCTGGCCCGTGCTGGCATCGAAAACCTGGACGATCTGAAGGCATACGCCAAGCGTGTGTACGACGAGATGTATCCTGCCGATGCCGGACTCTACGACGACGACTGGACCAACCCAAAGAACCCTCTGAACCGCTTCATCGCCTACCACATGCTGCCTTACTACGGCGGTATCAACGATTTCACGATTTCAGAGAGCGGAATCGACTATAAGACCACTTGCGCCATGCCGAACCTCATCGACTGCACCGACTGGTACACCACGATGATGCCAGGCACAATCATGAAGATGTCGTCGCCTTCCGACGGTCTGTACATCAACCGCAAGGGTGTGGCTTCGCGTTACACCGTTCGTGGTGTGAAAGTCTATACCCCGACCGAAATGAAGAATGTTCACGATGAGGAGTTGGCTGCACAGGGCCTGCCGGCCGACACCTTGAACCAGCAGGCGTTGAACGGCATCTACCACTACATCGACGATGTGCTGACCTACAACCCGACCACCCGCGACGTGGTGTTCAACGACCGCATCCGCTGGGACGTGGTGACTATGACCCCTGAGTTCCTCAACGCCGGTGCGCGCGGCAACACCAATGCCCAGCACCTGACTGGCTTCAAGCAGGTGGAAGGATGGGATTTCCACGGCATCAATCCAACGTTGGCTCTGCGTGAGCGTGGCGTGTGGATGGCCACTTATTCCGATGCCGTTGACCTGATTGGACAGTTCGACGTGAGTTTCAAACTCCCTCCTGTTCCTGCCAACACCTACGAGATCCGCTTCGGCTATGGTGCAGGAAACGACCGTGGTGTGGTTCAGATCTACTTCGGCGAGAAAGGCAACCTTCAGCCTATGGGACTTCCGATTGACTTCCGCATCTGGGGCGGTGACCCGTCGATTGGATGGGTGGCCGACACCGAGGATGAGGAAGAGAACCGCGCAATCGACAAGGCCATGCACAACCGTGGCTACATGAAGGACATGGACTCCTGGAACCAGGGTGGTTCGAACAACTTGCGTGCCAATAACGGTAAATACCGCAAAATCCTGACAACCCAGGCCCTTGACCCTAATAAGGAATACTGGCTCCGCATCAAGCTCGTGATTGAGAACGCTGAGGCAGAGCTTCCAATCAACTATTTCGAGTTCTGTCCGAAGAGTGTGTATGCGGGCCTGACCGCCGAGGATACCCATTGATCCGGAGATTGAGAATGTTAAGTATAGAATCTAAGATACGAAAAAGAAAAGATATGAAACTGAAAATATATCAATCCATGGCAGTTCTCCTGATTGCCTTAGCGGCCGGGGCAGTGGCTTCGTCGTGTTCCGACACATGGGACGACCACTACGACAAGGCTGAGGTGAACGGCACGGAGAGCATCTATGACATGATAGACACGAATCCACAGCTGTCGGACTTCATGTCTGTGCTGAAGCGGACCCACATCTATCTGAACAACCGCCGCACGAGTGTGACCTACGCCGACTTGGTGAAGGCAGACCAAGCCCTGACGGTTTGGGCTCCGGTGAACGGCACCTTCAACATCGACTCGCTGCTGAACCTCTGTGCCACAGAGCAGGGCGACTCCACCGTGGGCAACCACTTTGTGATGAACCACATCGCCCACAACCTCTACAACATGAACCAGACCACCGACGAGCGGGTGAAGATGCTGAACGACAAGTTCCTCCATCTCACTCCTACGGCGCTCTACAACGCCGAGGTCATTCCTGGTCAGTACAACCTGCCGGCACTCAACGGATTGCTCCATATAGTGGACGACGAAGCCTGGTACACCTACAACATCTATGAAGGTGTGACCTCGATGGATGAGTTTGCCCACATCGGCGATTTCCTGAAGCGCTACGAGAAGCAGGAGCTCGACGAGGAGCGTTCAATCCAGGCCGATGTGGTCGATGGCATGAAGGTTTACTCTGACTCCGTGATGGTGATTGAGAACAACCTCTTCCGCGTGTTCGACAGAATCATGTCGGAAGACTCCACCTTCGCCATGCTGATGCCAAACCGCGCCACATGGGAGCGTGTGTATGCTGAGGCGAAACAGTATTTCAACTTTGGCTCGATTGAGAAAGCCGACTCCGTGTCCGACTACTGGACCAACGTGGCGCTGATCAGCGACTTGATTTTCAACCGCAACGTGCAGCGTTCGGAGCCCGATTCCATCTTCACCACTTCCTATTCGCCAATCAACTGGCCTTACCATGTATATTACAAGCCGTTCACGGCTGGTGGGTATCTCGACAAGTCGAACATCATCGACTCGTTGCAGTGCTCCAATGGCTACATCTACCGCATCAACGAGTGGCCGTTCACTCCGGAGGATATCTATTTCCATCCAATCCACGTTCAGGGCGAGCGCGAGGCAAACCTGACGAACTACAAGGACTGCACGCTGAACTACCGCCATGCCATCGGCGACACCATCTCAGGCAACGGCTATCTGGACATCGTGCCTCGCAACAGCACGAGCAACTGGACCGCCACCTTCGAGGTGAGGAACACGCTGTCGGGCACTTACGATATCTTTGCCGTGGTCCTTCCTAAGACGGTTTATCAGGCCAACTCCCGCGACACAAAGCCAAATAAGTTCAAGGCCACACTCACATACGTGGACGAGGAAGGCAACCAACAGACAGAGAAATACAATACAGAAATGACGAACAGCGGTGTCCGTGTGGATTCCATTCTGATTGGTCGCTTCACCTTCCCAACCTGCAACTACCAGCAGCAGGAAGCCACGGTGAGCCTTCAGCTGCAGTGCTCCATCACGAACCGCCAGACCCAATATTCACGTGAGATGTTCCTCGACTGCATCTACCTCCGCCCAGTGGTGGCAGCGGATGACGGAACGAAAAGAAGAAAGGAGGCCCGCAAATGATACGTACCTTATTTATGACAATCATGATGTCGGCATTCGCAGCAATGCCGCTCAGCGCTCAGGAGGCTCCTGCCAAGAAAGCCGCTCCAAAGAAGGCCGTGGCGAAGGTGCCGACGCATGAGATCAGCGGACGCGTGTTCGACGCCGCCACCCATGAACCGGCTTCTGGTGTTCAGGTGCGTGTCTATAACGAGAGCCGCTATTCGGCCATGACCGACGACAAGGGCGAGTATTTCATCAAGGTGCCGGATCATGCCACCTCCCTGACCTTCTGGGCCGACGGATACATGCTCGTGCAGCAGCCGATCGGAAGCGGCACTCAGGTGGAGAACGTCTATATGTACTCCGCACAGTTTGGTGAAATCTACAACCGCGAGACCTCTGCCGTGAGTCGCAAGACCACCATGGTGGATTACAACAACAACGACATCTCCATCGACAACCAGATTCAGCGCAACCTCGGAGGCGACATGCTCACCACGCTCCGCAGCGGTCAGGCAGCACAGGGCGTGAAGATGCTGATGAACGGTATCAACTCGCTCAACAGCAACGCACAGCCGCTGGTGGTGGTTGACGGAGTGATCCAGAACATGCAGTACAGCTCGCCTTCGCTCCACGACGGCTTCTTCAACAACATCCTCGCCAACATCATGGTGGAGGACATTGAGAAGGTGTCGGTGCTGAAGAACGGTGCCGCCATCTATGGTGCCAAAGGTGCCAACGGCGTGCTCATCATCGAGACGAAGCGCAACAAGTCGATGGCCACCAAGATTGACGTGAGCGTTGGCGGCAGCTATGAGCTGGTTCCGAAGCTCCCCGACATGATGAACGCAGAGCAGTTCCGCGTGTATGCTTCCGAGCTGATTGGAACGACCGGCACGAAGAACAACTCGTTCAAGTTCCTCCAGACCGAGCCGAGCTACTATTATTATAATATGTACCACAACAACACCGATTGGGCCGACAAAGTGTATAAAGAGGCATGGACACAGAACTACAGCATCAATGTTCAGGGTGGTGACGACGTGGCGAACTACAACCTCTCCGTGGGCTATGCCGGTACCGACAACACGATCAAGGACTTCTCGTTCTCGCGCTTCAACCTGCGTCTGAACTCCGACATCGTGCTGGCAAAGGGATTGAGCGTGAGGTTCGACGCCGCCTACGCCGACGTGACGCGCAACATGCGTGACGACGGAGTGAAGGCAAACGTGACCGACGGTGTGATTTCCTCCCCTGGTTTCCTCTCGCTCATCAAGTCGCCGTTCCTCTCGCCTTATGCCTACGACACAAAGGGCTTCGTCTCTTCCTACCTGGCCGACGCCGACGACTACCTGTCGGACGTGGTGACCTCGCGCAGCGACTACACCACCTCGCTGTCGAACCCGCTCTCCATTCTTGAGAACGGTGAAGGCACGAACAAGAACTACTTCGGCAACCGCACTGTGACGCTGGCAGTGACCCCGATTTGGGACATCAACCGCGACTGGCGCCTGACCAACCACTTCGCTTTCCAGCTGGTGAACACCGACGAGAACTATTATCTTCCGACCACAGGTGTGCCGAACTACGAAGTGGAAGGAGTGGGGCAGGTGGAGAATGCCGTTACTGCGCTCGCCGGCCGTCAGATCACCGTGATGAACGACCTGAACATCGGCTACAAGCATCGTTTCAACGACCACTTCCTCGCTGCCAAGGGTGGATTCCGCTACACGCGCGACACCTACCGCCTGAACACCCAGATTGGTTACGATTCAGGCAACGACAAGACGCCTAACCAGTCGTCGTCGTTGAAATACAAGGACACCGACGGTCTTGACAACAAAGACATCGACTTGACCTACTACCTGACCGCAGACTACAATTTCCGTGAGAAATATTATCTGTACGCCGCTTTGGCGCTCGACGGCTCGAGCAAGTTCGGTGTGGATGCTGAGGACGGTATGAAAATCGGCAACTACGCCTTCGGTCTCTTCCCATCAGTGGAGGCAGCCTGGGTGCTGACCAACGAGAAGTGGTTCAAGCCGACCCGTGCGGTGAACTACTTGAAACTGAACGCCGGTTTCGACCTCCTTGGAAATGACGACATCAACAGCATCGCCGCAAGAACCTACTTCACTTCCGGCAAACTGTTCAACTCGCTCACCGGTCTTTCAATGAGCAACATCGGCAACTCGAAACTGCAGTGGGAAACCACGGCACGCTTCACTGCCGGCATCCAGGGTGCGTTTGCCAACAACCGTCTGTTCGTGGCGCTCAACTATTTCAACGCCAACACCTACAACCTGCTCTCACTCGGCACACTGTCGTACATCTCCGGACTGGAGACCAACTGGATCAACGATGGCCGCATCCACAATGAAGGCTTCGACGTGTCGGTGGATGCCAAGTTCGTCAACACGAAGAACTGGAAGTGGTCGATGGGTGTGTCGATGGGACATTATGTGAACGAGATCAAGCGTCTGCCGGGTGACCGCACCTCCATGACCACCGACCTCTACAACGCCACCATCCTGAACCAGGTGGGTTCCGCCGCTGGCCTGTTCTACGGCTACAAGACCGACGGCGTCTTCACCACAGCAGACGAGGCTTCCGCAGCCGCCGTTTACCAGACCACAGAGACCGGTGCGCGCAAATATTTCGGCGCAGGCGACACGAAGTTTGTGGATGCCGACGGCAACCACTGCATCAACAGCAAGGACATGCAGGTGATCGGCGACCCTAACCCGGATATCTACGGAACCATCTCCACCCAGCTGTCGTACAAGAACCTGACCCTTTCTGCAGCGTTCAACTATTCGGTGGGTGGCGACATCTACAACTACCAGCGTTCTATCCTGGAGTCGGGCTCGTTCTTCTACAACCAGACGACGAACATGCTGGCTCGTTGGACCCACGATGGTCAGCAGACCGACGTGCCTCACGCCACCTTCCTCGACGACATGGGCAACAGCCGCTTCTCCGACCGCTGGATTGAGGATGGCTCCTACCTGAAACTGAAGAACGTGACGCTGAGCTACCGCATCCCAATCCGCAATACCTATATCCAGGGATTGACCATCTGGGGTGCAGCCAACAACCTGTTCACCATCACCAAGTATCTTGGTTCTGATCCGGAATTTGCCCACTCCAACTCTGTGCTCGGCATGGGCATCGACCGTGGATTGCTTCCTGTGGGACGCAGCTTTGCATTAGGACTGAAGATTAACCTCTAATTCCATGTTATTATGAAACGAAATAAGATATTCAAGATAGTTAGTTTCCTTTTCCTTGCCACTATGGCACAGGGATTCATGAGTTGTGAGGAGACGGATTCCGACCTGGTGGCATTCGTGGAGGACAACAACCTCAACACGCCCAACGACACCGTCTATTCACTGATGGGCATCATCGGCAAGATGCAGGTGGTGGCCGACCGCACGGTGCTGCTTGGAGAGCTGCGCGGAGAGTTGACCACGCTCACGGAGAATGCCTCGCTGGACCTTCAGTCCATAGCCAATTTCGATGTTGACACCGAAAACCCTTACAACAACGCACGCGATTTCTACGGCATCATCCAAAACTGCAACTATTTCATCAGCAAGGCCGACTCCCTGTTGATGAAACGTGGCCGCAGGGTGTTTGAGAAGGAGCTGGCGGTGGTCCGCACCTTCCGTGCCTGGACCTACCTGCAGCTGGCGATGAACTACGGCTCTGTGCCGTTCTTCACCGATCCGATTCTCTTTGAGAAAGATGCCGACCCACAGAAATATCCGTTCTACAACGTGGAGCAGCTGGCCGACTATTTCGTGAAAGACCTCGCTCCATGTGTGGATATGGACTATCCGGACTACGGCGCCATCAACGGCACGGACTCCCGCCGTTTCTACTATCCGGTGCGCGTGCTGATGGGCGACTACTGCCTCTGGGCAGGTCGCTACAAGGAAGCTGCTAAGTACTATCACGACTACCTGACTAAGCAGACCGACGTGCATCCAACCAACATCGCAAGAGCGGAATGGATAAACTATGAGTTTGCACGTATCTCCGACACCTATGCCAGCCAGTTCTCCAACGCAAGTGAGGTGCTCACCATCATCCCGATGGAAGAGGATGAATATAATGGCATCATCAGCCGTCTGCCGGATGTGTTCAATTCCACGGAAGAGAACAACTATTATTATCAGGCCACTCATTCGAAGGCATACGACGAGCTGTCGCAGGCCCAGCAGTACGCGCTGGTTTATTCCGACCCTGTCACCCTGCTTCCCGACACGGTCTATGCCACCGACACCATCCACTACGAGAACCTCCTTCAGAAGGGTGACCTCCGTCTGAACTCCATCTACACCCTGCGCAACCAGGCATCAGCATCCACTGCTTACTCCAGCATCCGTCAGACCTGCCTGAAGTACAGCGGCACCAATGTGACCCTGCTCCGCCTCCATTACGTCTATCTCCGCTTTGCCGAGGCACTCAACCGCGCGGGATATCCTCAGTCGGCATTTGCCGTGCTGAAATATGGTCTGTGGAGAGACAACATCGAGAAGTATATCAGCGCAGAGGAGCGCGAGGCTGCGGGCGACCTGCTTTCGTTCAGCCAATACACCTTCTTGCTTGAGAACACGCAGGGCATCCATTCCCGTGGTTCCGGCGACGCAAACGCCAACGACCTGTATGTGATTCCAGAATTGCCTACCAAGAACGACACGATCAACTTTGTGGAGGAGCGCATCTGCGACGAGATGGCATTGGAAACTGCGGCCGAAGGTCAGCGTTTCTATGACCTGATCCGCCTGTCGATGCACCGCAACGACCCTACGTTCCTTGCCCGCAAGGTGGCAGGCCGCAATGGTGCCGATAATTTCGACAGCAATCTTTTTAACCACCTGTCGGATACTAAAAACTGGTATCTTCCGTTAGAATAATAATGTAGGTGAGACAATGCGGTCCATGCCAGGCTGCTTCTGGCATGGCGCATTGTTTCGGAGAATTATAGTTACAAATAAATCAGCAATCTTTTATGAAAGAGACAATCTACGAAAAGGGCAGTAAAGGCTATCTCATCTCAATTGTGATGGTGGCCATATTGGGCGGTCTGCTCTTTGGTTACGACACCGCAGTCATTTCCGGTGCAGAGAAAGGTTTGCAAGCCTTCTTCATGGGCTCCGGTGACTTCACTTATACCGACGGCTGGCATGGTTTTACCTGTGCCAGCGCCCTGATCGGCTGTATCATCGGTAGCGCCATTTCGGGTCTGCTGGCATCGAAATGGGGCCGTAAGAAATCGTTGATTTTCGCCGGTGTGATGTTCTTTATTTCTGCTTTGGGAAGCATGTATCCTGAGTTCCTGCTTTTCAGCAAGGGTGACGCCAGTATGAACCTGCTCATCACGTTCAACATCTACCGTGTGATTGGTGGAGTGGGCGTGGGCTTGGCTTCCGCCATCTGCCCGATGTACATCGGTGAGGTGTCGCCATCTAAAATCCGCGGCATGCTCGTGTCGTGGAACCAGTTCGCCATCATCTTCGGCCAGCTTGTGGTCTATTTCGTGAACTTCATGATTCTGGGCAGCCACGCCAACCCTGTCATCGAGGCTGTGAACGGTGTGAACCAGCTGATCAACCCAGGTGAGGCCGCATGGACGGCAGAGACCGGATGGCGCTATATGTTTGGAAGCGAGGCAGTGCCGGCAGGCCTGTTCACGTTGCTCATCTGCCTGGTGCCTGAATCTCCGCGCTACCTCATGATGGTGGGCAAGGAGAATGCCGCACTCAGCATCCTGTCGCACATCAACGGCCGTGAGACTGCGCTCGCCGTTCAGCAGGACATCAAGGACACGCTGACCGAGAAGACGGAGAAACTCTTCTCCTACGGTTTTATCTGCATCTTCGTGGGTATCATGCTCAGTGTGTTCCAGCAGGCTGTGGGAATCAACGCCGTGCTGTACTACGCACCGCGCATCTTCCAGGATATGGGTATGGACAACCCGATGACCCAGACGGTGATCATGGGTGTGGTGAACATCACGTTCACGCTCGTGGCTATCTTCACGGTGGAGAAATGGGGCCGCAAGCCACTGCTCATCACCGGTTCCATTGGCATGGCCATCGGTGCGTTGCTCGTGGCGCTCACATTCGGCGACCCAGAGGCAAGCACCATCACGATGCTGTCCATCATGCTCTACAGCGCTTCGTTCATGATGTCGTGGGGGCCAATCTGCTGGGTGCTCATTGCTGAGATCTTCCCGAACACCATCCGTGGTGCCGCCGTGGCTGTGGCCGTGGCGTTCCAGTGGATTTTCAACTGGATTGTCAGCAGCTCGTTCGTGCCGATGTTCAACATGCACCTGAAAGAGGGTGACGATTTCGGCCACTGGTTCACCTACGGACTGTATGGTGTGATCTGCATCATCGCAGCTGTCTTCGTATGGCGTATGGTTCCTGAGACCAAGGGAAAGAAACTGGAAGACATGACGAAGCTGTGGCGTAAAGAAAAAGCATAACATCCACATAACCAACTATATGAATAAAGCCGGAAGATATTCCGGCTTTATTTTTTTGTCAATTTTTATTGAAAAAGTAACATAATGGAAAGCATCGGGAACATATATTAAAGCCGAAATCGTGGATTTACCATAACTTTGCATCAGAAAACAAATACAATGACAATGAAAAAGACCCTATTGAAATCAGCGCTGGCATTGGCCATGACCTTTGCCGCATCCTTGAATGCGGATGCACAGAATCCATATCTGCCGTTGTGGGAGCATATCCCTGACGGTGAGCCTCGTGTGTTTGAAGACCCTGACAATCCGGGCAAGTTGAGAGCTTACATCATCGGCTCACACGACATGACGCACACTGCTTATTGCGGCAACGACGTGAGGATGTGGTCGGCACCGGTGGAGGACCTCAGCCAGTGGCGCGATGAGGGGCCGATTTTCAGCCATTATGTGAATGGCAAATGGGACACGATGTATGCCCCCGACTTGGTGGAGGTGAAGGACCCGAAGACAGGCAAGAAAACCTATTGGCTCTATCCGCATTCACGCGGTTGGCGCCGAGTGGCGATGGTGTGCAAGGGCGACCGTCCGAACGGACCGTTCACCCCGGTGAACCTCACCGCCGACGGCACCCAGTGTGTGGAGGGTTCGCTGATTGACTTCGACCCATCCGTGTTTGTGGAGCCGGTGACCGACAAGAAAGACCCTGACTTCGAGAAGGGATTCCGTGCTTACGTGTTCTACGGTTTCCGTCATTCCACGGCATACGAACTCGACCAGGACAACATGTATGCGATGCGTCCAGGCACCAAGCTCCACGACTATTTCATACCAGCCAGCGAGAGCTACGGCAAGATTCTTGACCCAGCCGGCACTGAATATCCTGCACTCTACAAAGGGCAGAACCCAGGCGACTTCAATTTCTTTGAGGCGAGCAGCATCCGTCAGGTGGGCAACAAATACGTGATGGTGTTCTCTGGCTATTCAGGTCCTGACTATGGACTTGGCTCCACGAACTCCGCACTCCGCTATGCCTACGGCGACTCTCCGCTGGGACCTTGGCGCTCAGGCGGTGTGTTGGTTGACTCACGTGGTGTGGTTCCTAACGAGGACGGCTCCAAGCTTATGACGACCAATGCAGCCCACAACACCCATGGCTCGCTTCAGGAAATCAACGGTCAGTGGTATGTGTTCTATCATCGTCCGCCTCGTGGCTTCGGCAATGCCCGTCAGTCGATGGTGGCTCCTGTGAAGATTGAATGGGACAAGAAATCCGTGGCTGACGGGGGCAAGGTGCGCATCGTGGGCTACGACCCATACGCCAAGGACAACGAATGGACCGCAAAAGCCAGCAACGGCATGGAATACACGGGTGCGGAGGTCACCTCTGAGGGTTTCCAGATTTTCGGTCTGCCGCCATATCAGTATTATTCTGCTGGCATCGCCGCCTATATGACCGGCAACCAGTGGATGCAGGACAACTTCGATGTGTGGAACAACAGTATGGACCTTGCGGGCATCACCAACCGTGGTGTCATCGGCTTCAAATATTTCGGTTTCGGCGGACTGGACAAGACGTCGAAGGGTGTGAATGCCTTCGAGGGTGCGAAGAAAGGTGACGGCGCTACGCTCAACCTCAACCTCACTCCAGGCGGACACGGTGCCTTCAAGATTCATGTGATGCTCGACGGACCTTACGCCAACAGCGTTTGGAACGGTCAGGAAATCGGTGTGATAGAAGTTCCTGCCGATGCCCAGCGCCGTCCGGCAGTCTATCAGGTGGCTGTCCCAGCAGTGGAGGGACTGAAAGGCAAGCATGCCATCTACCTCGTGGCTGAGGGTGGTGAAGTGCAGCAGCCTGAGAACAACGGTCCTCGCTTCGGACGTCAGGCTCAGCCGCAGCGTCCTCAGGGCTTGTTCGACCTCCATGGAATCGGATTCACCCGTGGCGGTGCGAAAATTCAGGTGCCGGTGGTTCCAACGGTGAAGATCACCATCGACGGAAGGGCAATCAATATCCCGACTTCTCCGTTGTTTGCCACCAACGACAACGGCTACACGGAGCTGTCGCATTATCAGGCGTATGGTCCGCTGAAGGCAAATTCGGTGATTGAGGCATCGGCTTCCGATCCAGCTGTGAAGTTTGAGATCGGCAAGATTACCGACGGCCGCGCCACGGTGACCGCCACCTATCAAGGACAAAAGAAAATCTATCTGATCAACTGAAAATCAGTGGCGGTGGAAGCCAAGACGAGGTTGATGCCGAGGTGAAAAAACGTGGTACGATTTATCCGAGTGATGAGGATTTGAAAGA
>OMUD01000100.1 GCA_900314125.1 uncultured Prevotellaceae bacterium
TACGAAGATTGGGTGCAAACCCAATTTAAAGTCTTGCCTGAAGATCCTTCGTACAGAACCAATGATTTCAAGCATTATGTTTCATACGCTTTCCAAGCCGATTATATGTGCAGGTATGCCAGAAGATGGGCATCTGGCATAGGATTGGATTTTTACTATCTCAGCTATATGAATCATGTCCGAGACCTTGACCAGCTGAATGGATATAGTGAAAGCCACAGCCCTTTCTCTTTAGGGATTTCGGGAAAGCATGAGGTCTTTTTCCATAATCTTTCTCTGTCCATGTCTCTCGGGTTTTACCTTTTTCGCCAACACGGACATAAGGCGAAGGAAGTGGAACAACCATTTTATGAGACCATTGGTGTGAAGTATCATGTGCCCAAATGGAACAATATTGCTTTTGGTGCCTATGTGAGGGCACATGCTTTCAAGGCCGACAACACGGGGCTATCGATCTCTTGTCCAATTTTCTTAAAAAGGTAAGGGAAATGCTTAGTGATTGAGGAAACGGTGCTCAGCTATCTGCTCATATTTTGTTCCAGGACGGCCATAGTTGGCGTATGGATAGATGGCTATGCCACCACGTGGTGTGAATATTCCGGTCACCTCAATATATTTCGGATCCATCAGTTTAATCAGGTCTTTCATGATTTTGTTCACGCAGTCTTCATGAAAGTCACCGTGATTGCGGTAACTGAACAAGTAGAGTTTCAAACTTTTGCTTTCCACCATGCGAACATCGGGAATGTACTTGATTCTGATTTCTGCAAAGTCTGGCTGACCTGTAATTGGACAGAGACTTGTGAATTCAGGGCATTTGAATTCCACCCAATAGTCGTTTTCCTGATGCTTATTCTCAAATGACTCCAGCACTTCAGGACTATAATCTGTTGGATATGTTGTCTTCTTACCCAAAAGCTGAAGACCTTCATTTTCACGTGTTCCCATAGGTTATCTCTTTGATTTTGATTTTAATTTCAAGTAGGTCTCCAAGCCTCTACGGCGAAGTTTACATGCAGGACATTCACCGCATCCGTCTCCCGGTATGCCGTTATAGCAAGTCATGGTTTCTTTCAAAACCAAGTCAAACACTCCTAAATCATCAGCTAATGCCCATGTCTCGCTTTTGTCTAACCACATTAAGGGAGTATGTATCACAAATTGTTCATCCATACTGAGGTTAAGACTCACATTTAGGGAGCGGATGAAGGAATCACGGCAGTCGGGATACCCTGAAAAATCGGTCTGTGACACACCGGTCACGATATTCATTGCACCCTTGTTTCTGGCGTAAACGGCAGCTATCGATAAAAAGAAAAGATTGCGACCGGGAACGAAGGTGTTGGGTGGGGTGGTGGCAGGCTTTTCTTTGTCCATTTGGATGTCGCTGTGAGTCAACGAACAGTCCGGACTAAGGAAGTTGATGAAATCCAAATCCATGACAGCAAACTCCACACCGGCTTTTGCTGCTATTTTTTGGGCTAATTCAACTTCCTGCTCATGTTTCTGACCATAACGGAAACTTAGAGCATACACCTCGTTGAAATGCTTTTTGGCCCAAAACAAACATGTGGTGCTGTCCTGACCTCCGGAAAATACCACAACGGCTTTGTCTTTTGACAACATAATCTTATACTTCTCTTAATTTCAGCGGGTTGTATGACACGTTTTCGTCATAGACATCTGTACCCTCCACTCTTTTCACATATTTTACCACGCGGATAGTTAATGGAAGAGCTATTACCTCATAAAGCGTTTTTGCTGTTACTTGGAGAAGCATCAGCTTGCCCAACTCGTTCAGTGGCATAAGACCTCCAAATGCTAATGGAAAAAAGATGATGGAATCTGCTCCTTCTCCTGCAAGCGTGGAAACGATGGCACGCCATGAGAAATGGCGTCCTTCGCTGGCTATCTTCATCTTACTCATCACAATGGCATTCAGGAAGGAGCCTACCAAGAAAGCCAATAAAGAAGCTGCTGCAATGCGAGGGGCAAGGCCAAACACAAAGCGGAAACTTTCCTCACCTTCCCAGAAAGGTGCGGCAGGAAGCGCACAGGCTATTCCACCCAGCATCACAACGAAGAAGTTCATGGCGAAACCCATCCATATCATCAGGCGGGCTTTCTTGAATCCCCACACCTCTGCTATACAGTCGTTCAGGATATAAGAGATGGGGAACACAATGAAGCCGGCTGTCATGGAATAGGAGCCGATTTGAACGATTTTTGTCTCAAGTAAGTTTGAGGAAATCAGGCATACACAGAACAAGATGCCCATCAGCATATAGGAAATGCTGACATTAGTTGTTTTTGTTTTCATTCTTTCTTGTTTTTAACGTGGTGTTCAAGCACACGGCTGGAATGGAATCCAACAATTAATAATAAGGGGAAAATGAAATTACTTATTTCCAATGATAATTTATCTTCCCTGAAATTTTTTGCAAATTTAGGCAAATTAATTGAATATTCCCTTATGTTTGTAAAAAAAATGTATATTTGCCTTCACAAACCATTAATAA
>OMUD01000111.1 GCA_900314125.1 uncultured Prevotellaceae bacterium
CTATGTCCCCAGTTTCTGAGCATTGGTCAACAATATACTGTACAAAATCTTTACTGCTTGCCATATAAAATCCGATTAACGAGATTTACTCATTGTCATGGCATAGCTCAAGCGAGCTTGGTACACCTTTGAACTTAGCGTCTTCTGCTTCGCTTTCGTTTCTCTGCTCGCATAAGCCGAGTTCTGCACCTCCTCATCGCACAATCGATTATCAATCGATTTTGTGCTGAGTTCTGCTCATCTGACAATTTCGTAAATTCTGATTTATTTGTCTATGTTATTAACCTTAGCCGATTTCTTTACCTCTTCATGGTAGAAATAATTAACCACGATGGGGGGAGCATCGAAGGGGCGTTTAAAGCTGTCATCATCTCGGACATACGGAAGGCCAAGTCCTTCTGCGTAAGCTTTCAGCTCCACATTCAGCTGCTCCCAGTAGTCTCTCTTGCCCTTCACATAGATTTCCTCGTACAACGGAGTGAGTTCTGGCCTCTTATCCCGTATGTAATCCATAATCAGCGGTTTGAAAGTTCCACGTAGGTTCAGGTTCTCCAACCAAACGAGATTACATTGGTCCTTGGCACGTTCGATGATGGCCTTCACGTCGGTAATGCCGGGAAAGATGGGCGAAATAAAACAGGTAGTTCTGATGCCAGCATCATGGAAGACTCTCATGGCTGCAAGCCGTCGCTCTATGCTTACGGCTTTATCCATGTCGTCCTTGAACGATTCGTCCAACGTGTTAACCGACCAACTCACTCGTGCGCCAGGGAATGTCTTGATGAGATCCAGGTCGCGGAGCACCAGGTCGCTCTTCGTGGCTATCGAGAGCTTTATTCCGCTGCCCTGAAGCTGTTCCAGTAATGCCCTGGTACGTCGATACGTCTCCTCTTCAGGCAGATAGGGGTCGGTGACAGAACCGAAGAACAGCTCCTTCCCGCGCAATTTTCCGGGATTCTTAATCTCCGGCCATTGCTTGATGTCAAGAAACTCGCCCCATGGCTCGGTGTGACCCGTAAAACGTTTCATGAATGATGCATAGCAATACTTACATGCGTGTGTGCATCCAACGTATGGATTAACAGAATAGTCGCTGACGGGCAAGTTTGACTTGGTCAATACCGTCTTTACTTCTTTTGTATTTATAATCATATCTACCATTTCTATTTATCAAATCAAATCCAAATAAAGTGTTCCTTCCCGGCACCAATCTCAAAATGGTATTTGGCTATACCTAAGTCCATCCGGGTATAGCCAATTATGGATAAACCTTTCTTGGCTCGTACCAGATGGCGGTTGTTGTTCATACCGATATACTCAAATGAGAACTTTTGCTGATTAACTGCTGTAGGAGCAAGCAAAGCTGCTTCCACTCCCCTCTTGAACCATAAGGGAGTGATCTCATCGGCATTAGACACTTGCTCAACGGTCTTTATTTTATGACTGACTCCTTGTGTCTCACCAAATCCGATGGCGATATACACCTTGATAACCTCACCTTCTTCCAGCACATAGGTGTCGGGAATCTTCTTATAGCTTAGTCCCGCCCAACAAGTGTTCAATCCAAGTGTTTGAGCCAGCAACACCAGATGTTCACCATAGTAGCCTATGCGTTCATCAAGGTCATCGGTTTTCTTTCCCGCCATGACAATATAGTTGTTGGCATTACGGAACTTACCGTACTTGGCCAGCATACTCTGAAATGCCTTTGGTTCATTGCATATCAGCTGAATGTGGAGTTGTCCCTCATTGTTCAACTTCAATATTTCATCTTCAAGATCCTTGACGATTACCTCGCTTAATGGCTGGTCTTTGTAAGCCCTTACACTATGCCGGGCTTCTATGGCTTCTTGTATAGTCATATCATTGTTTGAAGTCAATTCCTGCACGATGGGCTTGTGCCATCTGCTGGTTTCTTGGTATATTATACAGTTTGTCGTCCTTACGAAAATGCGCTCCAGTCTGTTTGAAGTGGAACGGAACAACGGTCTTGACACATTGCTCTCGGATGTTCAGTACCCAGTCATAGTCACAGACACGGGCATCACGTCCTGACTCTCCGCCAACTGTCACTTGCTCGCACCAGGTTCCAAGGCCATCATGGAAATCAATGACTCCTAACAAAGGCTCGCAGATAATTTCTTTGTGATGGATAGGCAGTTCCTTGAAGATTGGCAGACGTTCATCTGTGCGTCGTTGGGTCTCAATCGTGCAACAGATGGTCACATTCTCATATCCGTCTTCCCAATCGTTTGGCAGACATTTTGCGATACGTTCTGGTCGCTTCGTTACCATATAAAAGTGCAGGTCATCCCGTCTTTTTATCATCAGCCATGCCTCTTCTCGCCATTCGTCCGCTTCCTCGATGAAGAAATCAGAGGTGAAACACGTCCACATAAGCGTACCTGAAGGAATCTTCCAGTTCCCCTGTCTGTCTCGACGGACAGGAAGGTTGAACGATGAGGTCTTCGTCACGATATTAGAGTCCTTCTCAAACTCCGCATCACGCCTAAACACGTAGCAATGTTGGCAGCCCTCACTCTTCTTATGGCATCCATGCCAAAGGTTCCACATCACACTCATCTCACACATCGATAACTTCTATATAGAAACTGAATGGACGAAAACCGTCGTTACAACTAATCATGGCACTCATCGGGTTCTTCATCCATCCGTCGTAGAAGTTGCCTTCGCCTCTGGCCAGCGACTCCACAAACTCGCGCATAGAAGACAAGCCGAAGGGCACATACCTTCAGGACATTTGCCATCAACGGAAATCCATTGCTGACCCTCCACCACATCGCAAGTATGCTCGATGGGGTTTTCATACTTCGCCATCAAATCCTCATAGACCGTCTGGCGAATGGCTGTAATACGTACCTTGCTCATTATCATTTTTTATGCTATTCCTAACAGCTCTATTTCAAATATCAGCGTTGAGCCACCGGGGATGCCAGGCTGGGAGAATTTGCCATAGCCCATTTCTGCTGGGATATACACCTCCCATTTGTCGCCAATGTGCATCTGCTGCATGGCGATGATCCATCCCTCAATGAGGTCACTTAGTCTGCAAGCCAAAGGCACGCCGCCACGGCTACTGTCGAATGACTTGCCATTGATGGTCTTGCCAGTATAGTGAGCCGTCACGATACTTCTTACACTGGGTTTGCCACTTTGAGCATCACCCTCTGCCAATACCTTATAATATATTCCCTTTGGAAGTGCCTTCACGCCTTCCTCCTTGGCCTTTGTCTCCAGCCAATCCTTGTTGGCCTGTATATATTCTCGCTTTGCCATTATCTGTTTGTTCGTTAAATTGGAATTTAGTTGTAGTCAAAAATCCTCTACAGTTTTCGTCCTGTCCCACACAATAACGTGTCCTACTGCATCGCTACTGGTTTTCAGATACTCCTCAATTGGGGATAAGCCTACAGTATTTCGCAGGCTATCAAGTGCGGTGGCATCCGTCACAGGCCATAAATACAGCTGCATGGTAATATCTTCGCCTATGACCGTTGCAGCCATCTTGATTTGTGTCCCATATATCTGCGCTAAGCCATTCTCCATAAGTGTTCTGTCTTTCAGAATCGCATAGTCTGATTTACTGAGAACTCCTTCCTCCGCCTTTACTTTCACGAGGTCAAGATATTTGATGCGGTTTGAAGCATCGGAGTGGTCAATAACGAGCCAAATCGCACGATTCGCCTTGTCCGACAAATGGGATGGCCAGCCTTCTTTATCAAGAATATCAAAGACTGTGGTCTGATTCAACGAATCTGTCCGCGCCATTTCATAGGAATACTCTGCGATTTCATCAGCAGAGAGAGACGCCATGCCAACAGTCCACTCACGGACTGACTGGTCTTTATCGTAAATGTTCTCAAGGATATGGTTATAACTTTTGCATCCATTGAGAAGTGTTACTATTGCTATTAGTGCCAAAATGCTTCTTTGTCTCATTGATCAGTTAACGTGAGTTCGGTATAAGAAAAGTGTTAAAAAAGTTGTAGGAGTGATAAATTTTTAGTAACTTTAAAGGTGAAAATCAAAAGTTTAACC
>OMUD01000293.1 GCA_900314125.1 uncultured Prevotellaceae bacterium
ATGCGGATGATTTTTAAACGACGAATTTATACGAATTTTTACGAATAATTTTAGAGATTATCTGGAAATAGGCATAAGCCGATTGATAATATACAAATAATAAAAAAAGAAAAGAATAATGGATATGAAAAAGTATTTATTTGCAGTTGTGCTGCTAATTTTCGGAATGGGATCGGCACAGGCACAGATTATGAAAGCCTCCGACTTGGAGGCGTATGCCAAAGAACGTTATGGAGACCGCTGGCTTGACGCCGCCGCTGCAATCGCCCCGAATCTGTCGTTCGACAAGAACGGCAGCCTCACGTTTCAGGAAGTGATTGAAGCCCCCGGCAAAAACAAGTCGCAACTCTACATCGCGCTGAACTACTGGGTGACCGCCACGTTCAAGGACAAGCAGGCCATCACGCTGAACGACAAGGATGCCGGCTGCATCATCATCTCCTCCACCATCAAAAACATCGTGGAGCACATGGGCACCATCAACAAATATTCGGTGAGCATCACCCCTGTGATCCGTGTAGATATCAAAGACGGCAAAGTGCGTGTGACCTACACCGTCCAAAACTATGACATCCTTGCCGACAAGAGCGGTGGTTGGCTGAGCTTCAACGACGACAACCGCACCTACGGCGATTCAAAGCGTAAGCAGGAAGACAAGACGAACGAAAACCTCTACGATGAGGAGTGGCTGATCACTCAGCACTATCCGTTTGTGGAGAAAGATGCTCAGAAACGCACATGCGCCAAGGCATTGGTGATGACCCATGCCTATTCCAACGCTGTGCTTGACAAGATTACAGAGGCCGTGAAGAACGGTTTGGTCGGCAACGAGGACGACGACTGGTGATGAAGTGCTCTATTTTATCCCTTCGTCGGTTCCCGACTTGCCTCCTGTTGTTGGCAGGTCTTATGTCCAGCCCCATGGTTTGGGCTGAGTCCTCTTTGGACATTGACACCAACGAGATTCAGGCAGATTCCACTTTTCATGCAGATTCAGGTGAGTTCCGTTCGGATTCCAGCCTGACGGCATTGCCATCCGACACCCTGCCCTCCCCTTCTCAAGAAACGAAGAAAGGTCCTTGGCTGAAACGCGCTGTGAAGGCAGCTGGAACATTTCTCGACAAGCTGGCCATCAGCGGTGTGGATACGAACTACCTTGCCTTACCGAAATATGGTTGGAAAGTGCCGCTCTCGGTCAATTTCGCCGGCATCCACTGCAAGGTGGAAGGCCACGAATTACCTGTGTTCAGCGATGTGACCTCCAGCATCCGTTCGAGCCTGAACGGCCATGCCTCCATCGGCATCGGTTACCGCTCGCTGTCGTTCAAATACTCATGGGATTTGTCGCACAACTACTCGAGAGACGTGAACTTCTCGTTGCTCGACAACCCCTACGGCATTGAAATCCGGAGCCACGTGACCGATGGTTTCCATGGTCACCTCGACGCCAGCAGCACAGAAGGGGATATGGACATCCGCAAAGGTGACCTACGCCTGAAAGCCACGCTCATCAACGCCTACGTGGCATTCAATTCCAAGCACTACTCTCTGCCTGCCGCCATGGACCAGTCGCTCATCCAGCGCCGCTCCGCCGGTTCCGTCACCGCCCACGTTCTTTTCCTGTCATCTGAGCTGACCGCAAACAACCAGGCTTTGCTGGAGCGTCTGTCGGGCTTGAAACGCATAGAGGTGTATCAGGCAGCCGCCGGCATCGGCTACGGCTACAACTACACCCCCAACCAGGGCCGTCTGCTGCTGCACCTGAGTGCCGCTCCCCTGCTGGTGTTCTTCACGAAGAACTTCATGACCGCCAGCATTCCTCTGCCTATTGACGAGGAGGAGATCTTGGAGCTGGAGCTCAACTCCGAGGTGAAGACGAAGCACAAATATTTCCTGACTGCCATCATGCGCGCCTCCGCCTTCTACAACATCAACGACCATTTCTATCTGGGTGCGACCGCATTGCTGAACAACATGCGCTTCGACTCAGAAGACAACGTAAAGCTTCAGATGAAAGACTGGATTGTGAATGCGCAGTTCGGCATCAGGTTCTGAGGTGTTTGTCGCTTAGGAGTTTGCCATACAATGCATAGGCAGCAACTCTGTTGCTGCATGGCTGACTGCTTTTTTGCTATGCAGATGGAAGAAGCAGCAATTCACTTGGCTGACTGCTTATTTCACCAAGAACTTCTGTCCGTTCTGAATGATGATTCCATGTGAGTCGGGTGTGGCAGGAATGCCATTGAGCAAGTATGCCGGAGACGATGCCGGTTCTTGGTCATCAAGAACAGTGGTGATTCCCGTGGCATTGAGCAGGAACTCATAGCGTGCCCTATAGACGAGCTGGAGGAAAGGGAGGTCGGCATGGAGCCTTGCCACCAGCGCGCTTGCAAGCAGCCTTGACGCCTCGATGTCGGAAGCCCAGTGGTAGCCGGCAATGAGGCGGTTGTAGCCATACTGATATCCCCTTCGGAGTATTTCGTTCTGCTGCTCCGGCGCCACCTCCGCCATGACGAGCGCCATGGACCATCCCAGGTTGGTGTGTCCCGATGGGAAACTGCTTTTTCCCTTTTCTTTCTCCTCATCCTCCGGCACGGTTGTATGTTCACCGAGCTGGACGAACGGTCTTTTGCGGAAACGTATCGGTTTCAGTCTGTCCGCAGTTTCGCTGGCCTTGTTGAGTACCAGCTCGATAAGCTCGCAGATTGCCGGAGTGGATACAGGAGAGATGTTGATGCCCATGGCCTCTCCAAACACCTTCTGCATCATCTCCACGCTGTAATCCGCCTCTTCTTCAGCCTGATGGCCTCTTTCGGTATCACGCAGTCTTTTCGCATCCCAAAACTGGAGGACATCCGCAGCATATCGGTAGCTGGCCGTATCCACAGGCATGTTGAGGAAATCTTCTCCGTGCGGCACGTCAGCCTTGCTTACTGGATCGTATCCTGCAGGCAGTCCTTTCAGTTTGGCATATTCTGCCCTCGCAGCGAGCACATCCTTCAAGAAATCAGGGTTGGTGTGTGCTTTGGCCATGCTTGCAGCGGCGCAGAGGTATCCTGCGTTGACATCACTTTGCCAGTGTGCGCCCGTGATGATTCTGTTTTCTCCGAACTGCACACCCCTTCTGAGAATTGTGTCCTGCAGTTCAGGCCACATCTCTGCAAAAGCGAGTGCCGTTGCCCACCCGAAAGCGGTATGCCCCGATGGATAAGAACCGTTGGTCCTCAGAAAGTCGGAATCATATTTTCCCCACGTATCTTCATTCAGCCTCACGATAGGCCTCTTTCGGCTATATGTTTCTTTTGGAGCCACAGTGCTTTGATTTCCAGTGTGGTAAGATTTCACCAGCAGTCTCGACAGGGCTGGGGTCTTTTCGTCGCTGATGGTGTCGATTTGCAGCACCTCCGCCATCACGGTCCGCATGATTTCCGGCAGCCATGGAGTTTCACGGCTGGCCTGCTCTCCACGTGGCGTATTCCGCTGTGATTTACCCCACTCCCATTGAATCATATCGTCAATGAAAGCCACGCTGTTGGTGTCGGGAGGCTCAGGGAGGAAGTAGGCCGCATCTGGATGGTCTTTCTTGCTCACATACACAGTGTCCATTTCACTCTGTGCCCATCCCACCTGCACTGCAGTGCACAAGAGTGCAAGAAGAAATAGAAAGTTTTTTTTCATTTTTTTTGTTTTATTAGTTTATTCAGTTGATCAGTTGAATATTCATGTATGCACAAAAACAATGCAAATTTACTTTTTTTCAGTAAAACAGACAATTATTCGACAAAAAACATGAGGTTTTCCGAAAACGTCAGAACGGTATGAAAATTCCACGTAACTTTGCATCGTGAAAATGAAAAACACGACAGGACCATGAACATTACTATTGACTTTCAGGACATATTTGAGCGCTGCATGCGAGAGACAGCCTATATGGGCAGGACGAGCGAACAGCAACACAGCGACGAAATTCGGGGCACCACAGACGAGAAGGTTTTCGCCAACCAGTATGTGGGCATATTCCATATCGTGCGGATCCGCGGTTCGGACCGCCCACTGCTGATGAGCTTCATCCGTGAGGGCGCTCACCTGCTGGAGTCGATGCTTCGCGAAGCGATGACCGATGGCGGAAGCTACACAACGGAAAGCGTGAGCTGGGAATTTGACTCTGCGGACGGCGCTTGCACTGCTGGCTTGCTGGAAGATGTCCTCACCGCCTACGCCCTGTGGCGCTGGCTCTCCGACAAACTTCCCGAACAGGCGCAAGCGTATGAGGCGCAGATGAAAAACACGATGGAAGGAATGAAAGGAAATGTGCGGCAATTGAGGAAACCGAGGAAGTGTTATAGACGTTAGAC
>OMUD01000139.1 GCA_900314125.1 uncultured Prevotellaceae bacterium
GTCTGGAACCTGCGCTCCAAAGCTTTGTCTTTCTCAAAATACTTCTGGTATTCATCGAGAGTGGTGGCACCGATACTCCGCAATTCTCCTCGGGCCAGTGCTGGCTTCAGGATGTTGGCGGCATCCATGGCTCCCTCACTTTTGCCCGCACCCACCAAGGTGTGGATCTCATCAATGAAGAGGATAATATTACCCTCGCTCTTCGTCACCTCGTTGACCACGCTTTTCAGACGCTCCTCAAACTCACCCTTATATTTTGCACCGGCAATCAGGGCGCCCATGTCGAGCGAGTAGAGTTGCTTGTCTTTCAGGTTCTCAGGCACGTCGCCACGCAGAATCCTGTGGGCAAGGCCTTCCACGATGGCGGTCTTACCGGTTCCTGGCTCACCAATCAGGATTGGGTTGTTTTTTGTACGGCGGCTCAGAATTTGAAGCACACGCCTGATCTCATCGTCACGGCCAATCACAGGGTCTAGCTTGCCGCTGCGGGCGGCGTCGATCAGGTTGATGGCGTATTTCGACAGACTCTGGTAGTTGTCCTCGCTGCTCTGGCTGTGAACGCTCTGGCCGTTGCGCAGTTCAAAGATGGCCTGCTTCAGACCTTTCTCCGTCATTCCCATGCTTTTCATCATCTTCGATACGCTGCTCTCCGTCAGGAACAAAGCCAGAAGGATGGCTTCCAGCGACACGTATTCGTCGCCCAGCTCTTTCGACAGACTGATACTCCGCTGCAGCACGTCGTTGCTCTCGCGGCTAAGGTAGGGCTCACCGCCGCTCACCTTCGGACGCGACAGGGCATCGCGCTTCACGATGTCGGCAAATGCCTGGGCATTCACTCCCAGCTTGTTGAAAATAAAGTTGGTCACATTTTCTCCCACGCTTATGATTCCACTCATCAGGTGGGACGGCTCAACGCTCTGCTGGCCGTTCTGCTCCACAAGGTTGATGGCCTCCTGCAAGGCCTCTTGCGATTTGATTGTGAAATTCTTGAAGTTCATAGTGGTTCTCCTTTCTTTTTAGTTTTTCTGAACTAATTGCTTCAAGAATCATTCCCAATAAATAAAAATGTCAAATTGGCATAAAATGCAGCCAATTTGTCAAACGCAGAGGCTCCCCGATATATGTACGCTGCTTACCTTCCACCCACGCAGAAACTATAGATTTTCGGGATAAACCTCTTCAGCAGGGAGCCTACAATCACGGCGCCTATCGCGAACACAATAGGAGCGGCGAGATAGACGAATACCATGCCTAAAGATGTGTGGCCGAAAGGGATAAGCATGATCTTTCGGAGCACATATAAAGTGGGAATATGGAACAGGTAGATGAAAAAGGTGAAACTGCAGGCTTTCATCAGCCACGGGTGGCTGGCAAGGCTGAAATCCGGTGAAATAATCTTGTCGTAGATGGTCCAGATGGAGATGAGGCCGAGGATGATGACGGGAATATTGACGTAGTCCCAAATTGGATGGGGAAAGACTTGCTGCACTACGCACAGCACCAGGAATACTGAAGGAAACACCCATGAGAACCGGTACTTCCTGTCAAGACAATAACTGCCGAGCAGAAACCAAAAAATGCTGGTGGGCAGGGGGAAGTGGACAAAGACTGTGGCAATGATGAACGTGACGGACATCACAATCCAGGCATTTACATGTTTCCTGATGTAATAAAGCAGTGGACTGAGCAGTACGATGGCGATGAGGTCGCGCAGGAACCATAGATGGAAGGGTAGGGGGTAGCCTGTACCACTGTCTGCAGTGAGAGCATACACGATTTTGGGAAATGAGTTCTCTGTGAATGAGAATTCGTAAATCTCATCTGTGCCTCCAATCAGAAAACCATTGATGGCGACAAACGAGAGCAGGAAAAAAATGATGGACACGATGAACGGTATAACCAAAGTCCCGAAACGTTTGCGCATTTTCACCAGCACAGCCTTTATGCCGCTTTCTGTGTGGAGGAA
This sequence comes from uncultured Prevotellaceae bacterium, assembly GCA_900314125.1. Taxonomy (GTDB): domain Bacteria; phylum Bacteroidota; class Bacteroidia; order Bacteroidales; family Bacteroidaceae; genus UBA3839. The sequence goes on from OMUD01000139.1 coordinate 1,967, forward strand.
AAACAAATAGCCTGAAATGCAGAAAAAAAGCGGTACGGCACAGCGGCAGAGCATCTGGGAAATGAAATACTGAAGGTTGATGTTGAAGGACATGCCCTGAATGCCCTCTGCGGTTTCCTGAAAACTGGAATGAATGAACAGTACCATAATGATGCTGAAGAAGGACAGCAGTCGGATCTTGTCTGATAAATATGGCGTCATGATTGGATGATTTGATTCCACAAAATTAAGCAAAAAACATGGCATAGGCAAATTTTTAACGATTAGGATGGGTACTTGTACTTAATGAAAGAAAATGCTCCATGATTCCCTTTGATATTTTCTCACTTTTTTGTAACTTCGCATCCGTTTTGGGTTTGACTGTCAAAGGCTTCTCCAGGACTTTTAAAGTTTTTTAAAGATTATTTGATTTTTTTGCAATAAAACTCGCCGGTGAACGTTATTATAGTAATTAAATCTGAAACAGATGAATACTTCTACGGCATTGAACACGGACTTACTTTCTACATATACCACTGAATCGATTGACAACATGAACCTTCTGCAAAGAGGGGTCAAACGTACGGCCGACATCTTCTTCTCTCTGCTGGGACTTGTCTGCCTCTCACCCATTTTCCTTGTCATCTACATCATTCAGAAATGCACATCGGAAGGACCGGCCATTTTCTCACAGGAGAGAATCGGATATAAAGGTAAGCCGTTCAATATCTATAAGTTTAGGACCATGGTGGTCGATTCTGAGAAAAACGGGCCGGAGCTGGCTGCCAAGGGCGATAGCAGGCTAACAAAATTCGGAAAGTTCCTCCGTGAGCACCATCTCGACGAACTCCCGCAACTGTGGAACGTGCTTATCGGCGACATGTCGCTCGTGGGCTACAGGCCGGAACGACAGTATTACATCGACCAAATCAAGCAAAACAACCCTGCCTACGACCTCCTCTATTGCAGCAGGCCTGGCATCACATCGAAAGCCACAATCTATAACGGCTATACCGACACCATGGAGAAAATGCTCAGAAGGCTCGACATGGACCTGGAGTACCTAAGGACCCGAACACTCACCATGGATATGAAAATCATTTTCCGAACTGTATTCTCCGTTGGAAAAGGAGATAAAATATAACGCCAATGAAAAGGAAATCATTTCTTTTTTTACTGATATTTTTTAGCGCCTGGAGTCTTTCGTTTGCCCAATCGGGCAGTATGACGGACAACCAGGTTGTCAGTTTTATAATGGCACAGCGCGAACAGGGTGTGCCGCAAAGTTCCATCATCCAGAAACTCATGCAGAAAGGCGTCACGGTGGAACAGCTGAGAAGGGTGAGGAAAAACTACCAGTCGCAACAGGAACAATTCGGACAGGTGGGTCAGGTGGACACTAAAGATGTCACCAAGAACCGCCAAAGGGTGAACCGACAGATGCGTGAGACCCAGACCCAAAACAGCAACTTGGTTGAGCCGCTCAACAGCAACGGAACCAAAGTGAATCAGCAATACACCCGTGAGGAAACGCAGGACCTTTTCTCCGATGAACTCACGTTCCTCGACATCGACTCGGTCATGTATCACCAGAATCTGCTCAAGGAATACAACCAAAGCCAGATTTTCGGTCACAACATCTTCAACAACAACAACCTCACGTTCGAACCGAGCCAGAATATGCCGACGCCGTCGAACTACAGGCTCGGCTCTGGCGACAAGGTTTTCATCGACATCTGGGGAGCATCCCAGAAGTCCATTGAGGGAACCATCTCGCCCGATGGCACCGTGGTCATCGAGAGTGTCGGGCCTGTGAAACTCTCCGGACTGACCGTTCGTGAGGCTACAAAAAAACTCAGGGGAGTGCTCGGCAGATATTACTCTTCATCCCAAATCAGCCTCTCGGTGGGCGAGACCCGAAGCATTCAGGTGCAGGTGATGGGAGAGGTGAAGATGCCGGGAACCTACACGCTCAGCGCACTTTCCACCGCTTTCAACGCGCTCTATGCCGCTGGCGGTATCGGCGACATTGGAACCATGCGCGACATCAAGGTGCTGCGCAACGGTACTCAGATTTCTTCCATCGACCTCTACGACTTCATCCTCAATGGAAACCTCACAGGCAACGTACGCCTGCAGGACAACGACGTGATTCAGGTGGGTGCCTATAAAACGCTCGTTTGTCTGCGTGGAAAGGTGAAGCGACCGATGTTCTATGAAATGAGGAAGAACGAGAGCGTCGCCATGGCCATCGACTATGCCGGAGGATTTGCCGGCGATGCCTATCGCAAGAATGTGAGGCTCATACGAAAGGGTGGGGCGGAATATTCCATCTACAACATCGATGAGTTCGACATGGGAAGCTTTGCCGTGCAGGACGGTGACTCGGTGTATGTCGATAGCGTGCTCCAACGCTATTCCAACATGGCGGAACTCAACGGAGCGGTGATGTATCCGGGAAAATACCAGATCGACGGCTCTGTCTATACACTCAAAACACTCATAGAGACAGCTAACGGACTGCGGGAGGATGCGTTCACCGAACGGGCCATTATCCACCGTCAGAAAGATGACCTCACGCTGGAGGCGCTCACTGTCAATCTTGGAAATATCCTCAATGGTACGGAGCCAGATGTGCCGCTCAAGAAAAATGACCGTATCTTCATCCAAAGCAAACTCGACATGCAAGGGGAGCAGACCCTGGAAATCACGGGAGAGGTGAACTTCCCTGGAAAATTCCTCTATGCCGACAACACCTCCATACGCGACCTTATCCTCCAGGCTGGAGGACTCACCGAGGCGGCTTCGCTGGCCAAGGTGGATGTGTTCCGCCGTGTCAACAAGAAAGACGCGCTCCAGGCCACCGACACCATCGCCCAGCATTTTTCGTTCGACTTGCGCGACGGACTGGTGGTCGGTGCTGATGAGTTTAGTCTGGAACCTTACGACCGTGTCATTGTACGCAAGAGTCCTGACTACACTGAGCAGCAGAATGTGATGGTGAGGGGATGCGTCAACTTTGTCGGCTCTTACTCCATGAAGTCGAACAACTACCGGCTCACCGACCTCATTACTGACGCAGGTGGTATCACAGACCTCGGATATGCCAAGGGAGCCCGACTTGAAAGACGGCTCACCGAGGAGGAACGCCTGCAGAGGGAAGCTTCGCTCAGGGCACAGCAAATCGCACTCTATGAGGAGAGTATGACCACCACTGACAAGAACTTCGACCTCAACCGAGCCGACTCACTACTCAACATGAAACTCGACCTGGGTTACATGTATCCGGTGGCCATCGACTTGGAGGATGCCATCAACAACCCTAATTCAAGTGCGAACATCCTGCTCCGCGACGGCGACGTGCTCACCGTTCCGCAGTTCTCCAACACCGTCAAAATCAGTGGTGATGTGATGTATCCGTCTTCTGTCAACTACAAGGAGGGAGAGACTCTCTCTTACTACATCGACCGTGCCGGAGGATATGGAGAAAACGCAAGAAAGCGCAAGGTTTACGCCATCTATATGAATGGTTCCGTACAGCTCATTCCAAGGCATTACAAGAAGGCTATCCAGCCGGGTTGCGAAATCGTGGTGCCGTCGAAGAACCAGCGCAACAAGCTGTCAACACAGGAAACCATGGCAATCGGCACATCAGCCGCTTCAGTCGCCACCATGATGGTCACCATTGCCAATATTCTTAAGTAAGTTGTCAACGAAAAATGGAAAAGAAACAACATAAGGACAAGCTGGCGGAGGACAAGCAGCTGAATGCCAATGTGGCGGAAGAAAACCTCACGGAGTTGCAGCAGGCGACAGAGTCTGAGGCAATCGCTCCTGATGAGGAAACAGCCGACCAACCGATGAATCCGCTGCCTGAGGAGTCTGCTATGGAAATAGACGAGGAGGAAGAAACCTTTGACGACGAGGAAAAAGAGGAAAAGACCGATAAACTCAACCTCACAGCACTTCTCAAAGCGGTGAAAAGCTATTGGTGGATGATTCTGCTCAACTGCCTCATCATCGGAGGTATTGCTGCCTTGCTCATTATCGAGGAACCGAGAACCTATCTGTCGGAAGTGAAGCTGGCGCCTGAGGCGGAGGATATCTCATCCGGCGGTTCTCTCTCGTCCATCGCATCTTCATTCGGTATCGACCTTGGTGGCGTGACCACTACAGATGCCATCCGTCCCGACTTGTATCCCGACCTTGTCGCTTCCAACGATTTTGTCTATCGACTCTTCAAGATTCCTGTGAAGTCCCTGAATGGAAATATCTACACTGACTATTACACCTACCTCACCAAATACCAAAAGGTGTCGTGGTGGAGAAAGGAACTCAATAATTTTCAACGGAAATTCCAGGACGAGCCGAAGGATGAACCAGCAATAGCATCAAACAGCAAACCGACCTTCTATCCTGCAACGGACAAAGGTGCTGTGAAACTCACCAGAAGACAGGAAAAAGTGATGGAGGCCATTCGCTCGCTCGTCACTTGCAATGTAGACAAGCGAACCTACGTGATTTCTATTTCTGTGGTTGATCAGGACCCGCTTATTGCCGCCACAGTGGCAGATTCCGTGAAGTCCATGCTCCAGAATTTCATTACCGACTACCGCACGAAAAAAGCCACAAAGGACTATGATTATTATTATTCCTTACTCAAGCAGGCTAAAAAGGAATATGAACAGTCTTGCCAGGCATACGCGCGATATGTCGATTCTCACCGTGACGTGATTCTACAGGCATATATCTCTGAACGCGACCAGCTGGAAAACGACATGCAGCTGAAGCTTAATACCTATAATGCCATGCTCACCCAGGCACAGAACGCCAAGGCGAAAATACAGGAAAACACACCGGCTTTCACCATCCTCCAGAATGCGTTCGTGCCGGTAAAACCCATCGGGCCGAAAAGAATGATTTTCGTACTGACCATGGTGTTCCTCACCTTTGTATTCACCTCGTTGGTCATTGTACTGAAAAAACTGCATTAACCCTACATCTCTCGATTTGGAACCATCTAAACGCATAGTTGTCAACACCGTAGCACAGTATTCAAGGACTGTCATCAACATTCTGATTTCTTTATATTCAACACGCGTGGTGCTGGATGTGTTGGATGTCAACGATTTCGGAGTGTACAACGTGGTGGCGGGGTTGATCACTTTGATGGAATTTGTGAAGGACTCTTTGATTATCACAACCCAGCGTTATATCTCTTATTACAGGGGGAAAGGTGTGATGGAGGAGGTGCGGAAAATCTTTTCCAACAGTTTTGTCATCCACCTTGTCTTCGTTTTGCTCTTGGCTCTCATTCTCTTGGTTTTTAAGGAACCGCTCATCCATAACTTTCTGAAAATACAAGCTGACAGGATTGGAGCGGCGGAGAAAGTCTATGACATCGTGATTATCACACTCTCCATCACCGTGATGACTGCACCTTTCAA
>OMUD01000143.1 GCA_900314125.1 uncultured Prevotellaceae bacterium
GTGAGAGCAGACACAGCCACACACATCGTCAATAAAATCTTTTTCATAAGCACTCTTTTTTAAAAAACACATTAAGTTAACTTTAGTGCAAATCTAAAGCCGAAATGCGAACACTTCATTCGCAATTTCAAAAAAATGTGTTTTTATCGAAGTCTGAAAAAAACGTATCGACAAAAACCGATGCGGAGCAAAAAATCAAATCAAAAACCGATTCCTCATGATTCACCCACTCATGAAAACAGATCCAATTGTTTGGGTTTGGAAGCGATTTTCATTTGCTTGATGCTTTCGGCAGCCTCCTCCTTAGATTGCAGACGCACACCATGTCTCTCCAATGTCCTGCGTATTTGCATGGCCACATGATAAGCAAGATTCACAGGCACAGCATTCCCTATCATTTTGTAGCCCACGTTGACATCATCATAAATAAACACATAGTCATCGGGAAAAGTCTGGATACGTACCACCTCACGAACGGTCATGCGCCGGTAAAGATTGAAAGAATATGGTAAGAAGCCTAATTCTTCACATCAAACAATCCATGCTCTGTTTTTCCTTTCAGACGATAATAAATACGATTCTTAACTTTTATCTTTTCCGCTTGTTGTATATTGTCAAGATATCGCTTCATTTTATCATCCTTCCAATCAAGTTGTAGTCGACTGATAATATCTTTTGATGATATCTTTTCAATACTATTCAGTATTGTAATAATATCATTATTCAATTTTTCCATTTTTAATTGTTCTGGTGTCTTCTGTTCTTCATGACTTAATGACAAAGTGCCACCCACGATATCTACAGCAGACGCTCCTTTTTGGATGAGGAGCAAATTGGCGTTCTTTTCATTCTTTTCTGGATATCTGACATAGATGGAGCGTTTCTTCCTTAATCCATCAATTACCCCCGACCATGTACCACCCTTATCATCACTTTGTGCAACAAAGATCTCTGATGCCATGCCATAGATAATTGGATTACGCGCCATAGCAAATTCTACAGACCAAGGGGCCTTAGGTGCAAAAGAACTCATCACCAAGACATTTCCCTGGACAATATGCTTAAAATACTGCTTGAAACCTGACCCGAAAGTCATGATTCCTTGTGGTAGAACAATAATACTTTTCCCATTTGATTCAACCGCAGAATCTAAAGCTTGACGGTCTACTCCTTTAGCATATCCACTAACCACCACTTTATTCTCAGCAGAGGCTTTCTTTGCAATATTATCAGTAAAGGAGAGTGAATTGAAATCAGCGTTTCTCGAACCAACAATTGCTATTGAAGGAGACTGCAATAGTGTTTTATTACCTTTAGTGTAAATTACGGTAGGAGCATTAAACTTCAGATTAACTTTCAATAATCTCGGGTACTCTTTGTGAGTGATTGGTAATATATCATAACCTTGAGCCATTAACTCCTCTACTAGAAAGGAGCTATTTGCTAATTGATTTTTTGCTTCTTCAAACTGTGTCTTCTCAAATTCGTTCAAACCAACTATATCCCAGTTTGACGAATTTTCAAACAAGTCAATTATCGATATCTTAGGCTCGTGTTGAAAACAATTCACATATATCTCATTCTTACGCTTAGTCCACATCTTTGGAATTAATGCAAGCGTCACCCAATATGTCAATTCTTGTTTTATCATAATGTGCCTCCTACTGTTTTTGCGATTACGATTGGAACAATGCACTTTGCCCCTTTCCGAGTTAATATCTTGCCAACTTCTTTTAGTGTTGCACCACTATCAAAAATATCGTCCAGTAATACAATCGTTTTTCCTTTTACAATATCCTCATAAACATCAAATGCACCTGCAACATTCTCCTGTTTGCTATATGAATTTTGAAAAAACTTCTGTTCTTGTGTCGAGCGAACCTTAATTAGATCATGACTAATAGGGACTTTTATAACATGCGCAAACCTTGTTGCAAAGTTCTTAACAAGATTGCCAGACTTTGTTGGAGGTATGTACATAACTAAGTCAAAATGAGTTCCTCTGAACTTCTTGCCAAATACAGATAATGTTTTCTTCAAAAGGAAGTCGGGAAAATCACCTCCGTTTTCATATTTACTTCTGTGTATCGCTGCACCTACATTTGAAACTCCATAATATGATGCAGCATATCCGTTTACCATACGTGAAGCCTTTCCTAAATGTTCTTTTATAATTTCTTTTTCCTCAAGAGAATAATCAGACACATTAATACTATTGTGATATTCAACAACAGGACGTTCTATCACCACTCCATTTTCATCATTAACGGTTTTCTCCACTAAAAAAATATTTGGGGCAGAAATGCAGATTCTAAAACCGCCTTTCCTTGTAGTCCATGATGCAAGTTCCAAAGCGGGGAAATAAGATTCTCGAAATTCTTCCAATTTTGCAGACAGTATTGGAGAGTGAGTAACGTGAAGTTTCTCAAGATTAGTATTGTCGCAATTAGTGTAATCTGACTGTTCGTCACTATCAAGGAAAGTACACAAGTATTTCATTCTTGGCATATCAGTATAAATATATTGTTCCATTGAATGAAGTTCCCCCAATTTCGCTTCTCTTAGTTCCTCAAAATATGTCGTGCTTAGAGTTGGCGCATTAAACTGATATTCATATTTTTTTGTTTTACCGTACAAGACTTCTTTTATAATTCCTTGATCAATCAAATCTGCCTTAATCACTCTTACTTGCGTTTGTTTGAGATTAGCAAGTTTCATGACTTCTCTTTCCGATAGTGGTTCGTTTTGCAATAAAGCTATCACCTTTTGATACTTATTTATTGTTGGACGAGCACCTTCAATGAAAGAATGTGGGAGCCTTAGATCTGAGGCAATACCGCTTTCGTTATCTTTATTCTCATTGTAAAACAAAATTATGCGTGTTGGATTTCCGTCACGTCCTGCACGACCAATCTCCTGGTAGTAGTGAATTGGTGATACTGGGATTTGAGTGTGTATGATAAATCGAACATCTGGTTTATCTATACCCATACCTAGAGCATTGGTTGACACCACACACTTCCATTGATTATTCATCAGGCCAGCTTCTATTGACTGACGGCACTCTGCATCAAAACCAGCATTATAATCTGTTGCATTGACACCCACAAACTTAAGCCATTTTGCATAAACCTCCGTGTCAACTCTTGTCCCTGTATAAATAAGACCAGTACCTGGAATTGAATTAATATTCTGGGCCAACCAAATCATTTTCTCATCTTCCGATTGTACCTTAATCACTTGCAATTCAAAATTTGGTCTTACAAGATTTCCCCTAATAGTTGTCAACTGTCCTCCAATCTGCTGCTCTATATCCTGCTGGACTCTTTTTGTTGCTGTTGCTGTAGTAGCAAGAATTGGCAAATGCTCCGGTAGTAACTGTACTAAATTAATAATCCTACGGAATGATGGTCTAAAATCATGCCCCCATGTAGATATGGTGTGCGCTTCGTCAATCACAACCATTGACAGCTTTATCTGACGAGTAGCCTCTATCCAATCAACGTTTTCTTGTCTTTCAGGCGCGATATAAAGAATTTTAATCTTTCTATTCAGCGCACGCTGAATAGCATCTTGATTCGCTTCATACGATTGTTCTGAGTTTATATAGGCAGCAGGAATCCCTCTTTTATAAAGGCTTCTTACCTGGTCCCGCATCAGTGCTATAAGTGGAGAGAAGACTACCGTCACGCCATCAAAAAGAGTTGCAGGGAACTGATAGCACAAAGATTTCCCAAATCCTGTGCGTTCAATCATAAGGATGCGTTCTCCACGGAGAATCCGCTCAATGGCCTTCCATTGCTCATCGTGGAAATGGTCTAACCCGAAAATTGTCTTCAGTTTAATTTCTGCATCTTGTCGAGTTATTATATCTTGCATAAAAAAACGCTAGTATTTGATATCATTAATATATTCTATATTTCTCTAACTATTATCACAGGAGCACTATTCCTATTTATAATTGTCTACCATCAAACACAAAGGTAATAATAAATAATCTAATAACCATTAATAGCATGATAAATTTATGGATTTTTAGGACTATTAACCAAAAGTGCTACTATAGTCACCTACCCTATAGTAGCACCTCAACGTAAGCCATCGGTAAACCCCGTATTGTGAGATTCAGAATTAGTTCCCCGACAAAGTCGGAGTGATTCTTGGAGATGTTGTAGTGTTCTATGAGAATTTTGGAAAAAGTCGGAGGTTCTTTGAATACTCTCAAAGTATGTTAGAGAACACCCTTCTGCTTGAGGTTATGCGGAAGGAGTTCCATCAGATCGCTTGAGTCCGCTGTGCTGCCACTCCTCATGGATGTGGCGGAATTCTTCAATTGTCATGTTTGTCATCTGCGCGATAAATTATAATAACGCGCAAAGGTAAGCACAAATAGTCAGGAGAGAAATACGGGGTTTACTGATGGCTTACAATAAAACAGACTAAACCAGTACCAAAAATTATTGGGGAGCTTGCAATGTGGGCAAAGGAACCGCCACTCTATGAAAGTTCCATAGGCAACGGTCTTCAATAATTAGAAAGTCTTCCAGGCGCTTGTTCTTAAAAGGATTTTCCGGCTCACCTTCTTTTGGATATATAACCACACAGGGGACATTCGTTTCTGGTTTTGTTGAGAATATACGTTTATCACGACAATAGCCGCTCAATTGACGGGCAATATATGCATCGATGTTTCCGGATCCAAACCTTGGTATATATTTGGTGTCCATCACAAGCATCGGTGAATAACACACAAAATCAGGATAACCTGTATATCCATGCAGCTGATAATGTATCTTAGAACCGTACGCTTCACGAAGTAAACCCAAAACATAATGCTCATAAAGCATGGCCATATCAATCCAAAAGACAGGGCAATACTCTTCTTCTGCCGTAGTTATATTGGTGATGCTGTAGTCATAGCGATGGAGAATCATCTGTGCAAGTTTAACAGCATCATCATATTCTCTGAAAATCTTGTGATGCTTGATCGCCTTGACTTCCCAAACCTCAATTTGATCGCTGACATTACTAAAAGCAGACAGACATTCATGTATGGTGTGCTGTAAAGAAAGAAGGCTGTCTGACATTCCAGCCACCAGCAAAACCTGTTGAGAGAATAAAAGTGCTTTTTTTATCAGCCTGTTCTCCAACGTGTCTTCCGAATACTCCTGATAGCGGCAAAACACCTTGTCATATCGCTTCTTCAAAATATTCATGCGCTCATTTCTGGATATGTCTATACGCCCCCTCACCTTCTTTAGGTTTTCTTCACGCTGAACATAGTCTTTCTTCAGACCCCGCTTGACAATATCCTTGACTATAGAAAGAAAATGGGCCACAATCAGAGGGCTTAAAACACTTTTAAGTTCCGGCGCTTTGATACGGGGCGCATCCATATCAACAGCATAGATCTTTGAGAACTCTTTGGCTTCAATACCGCTGTTGAAACAGACACTGAACATCTTTAAGAAGTCTATGCGGTCACATCCATGCTTGGTTGTGACAACGAGCGGCATGGTCTTTGCCGCATCAAACCATTGGGCACCTATGACGTATGAGGCATAATAGCCAGATTCCGTTACAACCGGCTTGTCTGAATCTTGTTCGTCATCTATTATGGAACTATTACGCCACTGCCACCGAAAGAACCACCTGTCCAGACCTTTGCTTTGGCCTGGAAGACGCATACCTTCCCCCCAATAATCTCGGAAGGAGAAGGAATCATATGGTATCTTTTCGTGTTCCTGCATTATTCTGCCATGTAATCTGTTTCTGAAGGCCTATAGCACTCTGCGTTCTGCCAGCACTCAAAATATTTATCATCATCTGGCATACTCCTAAGAATGCCATCTTTGATATACTCCTTAATAAGGGGCACCACCTCATAGCGCATCTTCAGTTTAAGACTTGCCATGTCTTTCGCCATAAAGTAACTGTGGCCGACCTTCAAATCTTCCAGTTCGAAATCGGAAGCTTTGTGCCTGGCAATGAAAGGTTTGTCATCATTTCCGTCTAAGCCATTGATCTGGGCAAACAACGCGAGAGCAGCCTTCTTAACATCGGAAGGCACAGATTGAGAGTCACACCAATTCTCTATAACATCTGCTCTTGATTCCAATGTGACAAATGCAAAGCGACGACGTACCGCATAGTCGATAGTTCCTGTTGAACGGTCAGTCGTATTCATCGTTCCAATAATGTAGAGATTGGAAGGAACAGAGAAGTCCTCTTTGGAATAAGGTAATTTCAAACTGATAGGATGAGCTTCACCGTCACGGCGTTTTCCACTGCGCTTGTCTGCTTCAAGCAACGTGATAAGTTCTCCAAATATCCTGGAAACATTGCCTCGGTTTATTTCATCGATAATAAGAACGTATGGTTTATCAGAAACCTGATTCTCCAGGTCATACTCCTTCTTCACTGCATTGATGAACGCCTGGGCATATTGTCGCCAGTTGTTTTCCACACCTTCACCAAGTGCCTGCATCTTAACCTTCTCGATATTTAAAGGTGATGGTGAATACTGATCACCTTTTTCACTCTTTGACAAGACGCTGCGTGTGCTGATGGTGTCATTGCCCTCAGTCCACCACACATACAGCTCAGACTTTCCAGACAATGTAGGTATAGTTTTTTTATTCTCATATCCCTTGATAGTCTGAAGATAATTGTCAATGCAAGTAGTGATGCTAGCATTTTCTTTTGTCCGTGCCAACTCACAAATGTTTTTGAAGATACCGTTCTCCACATTGTACTCCACAGCATTGCCCTTAACCTCTGGCTTCAAGCCCTCAACAAAATCCTCGTAGTCCATAGACTGATGGAAAGTACAAAAGGCTATTTGACCCTCATTCCGTAATCTCTCATACTCAGCCATCACCTTTTGATGATTGGCAAAATCAGTGAAGGAAGGATTACACATCCCAACAGCGATAGAAGCTGTCTTGTATGTTTTCCCCGTGCCGGGAGCTCCTTGAAGAATAATCTGTTTCTTTTGTTTGAGTACTTCTATTTCCGTCATGGTATTTGATGTCTGATTATTATTGTCTTCTGTATTTTCACCCTCAATCATTTGCAATATCATTGGGATATATTTCAATTTTGTTACATTTGTCAATGCTTTCACTGGAAATCCATCTTTTCCAAACTCCTTCAGTATGGAAGCACAGTGCCACGTTCCTTTGTGAGTCCAGGAGATGTCTCTACAATGTTTTCCATAAACAGACTCATCATCATAGCGATAATCACCTGTTACAATTCCCATTCCAACAATATCCGACTTGCTGTGTTTTGCCAACACGATATCACCTTCATTTATCTCATTAGCCATTGCATGCAGCATACCAGTCAGATTTTCTGTATTAGACCTGTATTCGCTGACGCTTTGCCTTCTCTTGTCAACACTCTCTTTGTCGGGACAATCACTCAAATCACCCACCTTATCCCATCCACACAAAGCCATAACCCCATCTTTATACATCTCATCAAAATGATAATCCTCGGCATCTTTGCCTCCCAGGAACAGCCAAACCTGTTTTTTGCCATCCTTGCGTAATTTCCTCAAATAGCTCCACATAGCAGTTTGGGCTGTCAGCATTGCACTCTGGATATATCCTTCTTTTTGTAATTCAGTGTTGACCGACTCTGTCAATTCTGCATCTTGCTCTATGAGAGGGACCAGATCTTGATTGAGCAATTCGTAATAGTGGACAAGTTTTTGACCGGCCTTCTTTTTCTCAACATCAAGAAGTTCACATAAGCAGGCATAAACATCACTTTTGTAGAATGTGTATTTCTTTGGATTATGTAATGTCAAGAAACAACTCACCAGCCTTTCGTCACACATAGCACTCGTATTTTCAGGAAAATGATTCTTTATTTTTTCGTCCCATAGTGCTTTGCACGTCGATATAAATGTGTCTATACGCTGTTGCAAATCAAGATTTTCATCAAACAGAGCCTTAAAGGCATCGCGATAGTCTTCAGGTTCATATTTTGCAAAATTCCTTATAACCGTCAATTGAGTACTATAGCAAAGGTTCTTGAACACAAGAGAACTTATTTCTTTTCCAAAGTCTTCCGCATCCGTATATGGATGACCTATTTGCTCGGTCACCAATTTCCATTTGTACAATTCTTGCTGCGCAGGATCACCATTCAGTCCATACTGCAACTGATGATCTTTAAAAGCTGATACTATATCCTTTAAATTCATTGTATATCTCCTAATATTATTGATAATCTTATTTCTAAACTTCTATTGATATTGTTTCTTTCTTTAATATTTGTCAACACCCCCAAGATTTCTGTGCTAATTCAACATCAAAAAGAGTTTTGGAAAACAAACCGATATGCTCCAGACAAGGGCTTACATTGCTCCGAATTATGCATTCCACAGATTCAGTTCTATATAATTGATACCCAAAATATAGCGAAAAAACCAACAACATAACGATTATTTCATAAAAGGACTATATTTTTTTCAATTTTCATTTGCTTATTTTTTTTGTATATTAAATATTTTTTATTGAAAGATTTTCAATATCTTTCAACATTATTTCTTTCTTTGTTTCCAAGTAATATAATCTGCCAAAAGCATTTTACTAATTTCAAAATCATTTTTGTTTTCATAATCTGACATGTTAATAACGGAAATGTTATTAATATTACAAACAACTTCCTTTATTACCTCAACATTGCTTTCATAAACAATAATCTGCCAAAAAACTTTATTCCGGTTTTTCATTCCTTCTACAGCACCTCTAATTGAAGCTTGGTCATCATCTGTAAGAATAATACATAAAGCCCCATCTTTTATTGAATCTTTTGCCTTTTCTATAAATTTATGCAGCTCTGTACCTTCTCCTTTGCAATTTATCCGAGATATTGAATCCAATGAATTTAGCCCTACATCACCAATAAAATAGGCATCATTTCCAAAAGTCCAAATATTAACAACATTTTCATTTGTAATAGCAAGTGATGCTGATAACGATTTTTGAATAATTTTATGAATATGACCATCATCAAATTTATCTTTCATAGAACCAGAAATATCTAAGCACATGATTAATCCTGTAGCTTTGACCTTAGCAATCGTTTTTTCTGCTTCTCTTGCAAGCACCGCTTCATTTGACAATGAATTAAAATTCTTTTTCGGGGATACAGAACTCTGTTCTTTCAATGATAAGTTTGGTTTGTTCTTTTGTGAGATTGATTTCTTCTTTATTAAAGAGTTCAAAATAAAATGTTGGATATTATTCGTATTATCAATAACTTCAAACTCCCTTTTATACTTTTCTTGAACGCCAGGATTTAGTATTTCCAAATAGGAAGGATTCAATTGAACTGCTTTTCTTAAAGCAGTAATTTTGTTTCTTTCGTCAGATGTTTCTCTTGACTCTGCATCCAATTCCTCAGTTATATATTGCTTAAATGCGCTTCTATCATATTCAGGGCGCTCTTTAACGTATTCAGGCATGCGGCTGATGTCTTTATATTCCGCTTTGTCAAGTAATGAGGTAAATTCATCGTTAAAATGTTCAATGATAACATCATCAGATATAACGACCATATTCTCATAATTCTTACTTGAGAATCTAGTCCAGTTATAGGAACCTGTGATGAGGAGTTTGTCATCTACAATTGCAAACTTATGATGTAAAAGATGTGGATACTCAACTAAACTCATGTGAATTCCACACTCAATTAGTTCATTTAAATTCAAGCAATAGCCCCCATTGTTTATTAGATCATTATTGGTAATCATAGAGATTTTCACTCCTCTCTTTGCCAATATTTCCAACTGATTAAATAAACTTAAATTAGTAATCCAGGAAACTGCTATTTTTAATGATTCTTTAGTTGAGTTTAAGATATCAATTAAATGTTTTAATATTTCATCATTAAAATATGCACTAACTGAAGACATTGTATTTTCCACCTGAATACATGATGTTTCTTCGATTTCTGGGAAAGAAAGTGGAATTGGTTCAGTTTCTTGAACTATATAATTATTCTGCAATAGAGTCAGAGGAGAAGACAAATGATCAATAAGAGTAGTATTTATTATTTTTAATTTATATTTTGTAGGCCAGTTAGCACACATTCGTTTCTCAAAATCATCAATAAGAGCTGGTACAAAGCTTCTATTATACGATATTAATGCTTTAGCAGTTTCGTAATCTTCATCTGATTCCAGATACATATATGTATCCAATAAGTCTGATAAAATATCTATCAGATAATCTCGGTCTATTATACTCTTGCTATAAGCAATACTTTGAAGACGTTTAAGGTATAATTCATCTGTTACAGGAACGAATTTTCCCTTTGTATTTTTATCTGAAACAACATCCCATTCTTCAATATATGGAAAAGACATCCATGGAGAAGCATTTTCAAATATAATTTTCGTTCCTTTGGGAACAATTAAAACTGAATTGCCTCTTAAATTTGCAAAAGCATTTTCATCCACCCTGATTGGGGCATAAGAAAAGAATCTTATGTTCAAACAGTTTTGAGTGTTGCCAAAAGCATTATTTCTAATATATTTCAGTGAAGAAAATAATTCAATAATTTTTATACATGAGGCTGTACTAAAAGCCGATGCTTGAATCTCTTCGGTTTCAAATAATGAAATTGAACACGGCAAAGTCTCATCTCCTCGGACATTAAAAGAATTCAATCCAATACATTTAATATGATCTAAAACATTAATTGATGGCTTGCATAAAAAATTACGAAAAGCTTCATTCGGAATAAATGTCAAATTATGAGATAATTTAAACTCTTCATTAATAGTAGCATTATAAAAGCAGCCCTGTCCAATTGTTTTGACTGTATTGCGGATGTTTAATCTGTTAATAACAACATTCTGAAATGCATAATCACCTATTTCTGACACAGAAGTTGGAATTACAATCATGTCCAAATGCTTACATCCTGCAAAACAATAATCACCAATTTTTGTAACAGTATTGGGTATATATAACCTGCCCATTTTCTCACGAACGCAGAAAAGGACTTCTGTCATATTAAAATTGTAAAGTACATCATCTTTAACGATATAATGTTTATTGTCAAAATCAACACTAATAGATGTAAGCTTATTGCAAAAAGCAATGTTATCAATAGGAAAATCTTCAAGACTTGAAGGTAAATCAAGAGAGCACAACGTAGCAGGGAAATTATTGTGTCCTATAGTCTTCAATTGAGTAGGGAGAGAAAGACTTTTTATTTTACTCTTTTTGAAACATCTATTCCCAATTTTCTGTACTGAGGAAGGTAAATCAACACTATCCACATAACTTGAGCTAAAACAATCATCACATAATTCGGTTATTCCCCCTTTAACAGTATAAGAATTTGTACGATTACTGCCTCCAAATATAATGAATTTTGTTATAGCACCTACACCTTCAATAACATGGGAACATATATAGCTATTACTGTAGAAATCTTTAATGTAATCATCATAATAGTCTGTTGCATTAGGACCACATTGTTGTGAATATTTATGCATATACAAAGGTTTTTAACGTGAGTTCGGTTTAAAAATTTAGCTCCACAAATAAGTTAGGGATTGTCATCAAATATTCAGAAGAAATATAATAATTTGATTACCAGTGTCATATATTATTTGTATCTTTACATAAGAGAACAAAAAATCCCCCAAACTGCTTTGCACGGCCTGTTTTGGGGGAAACGAAAAATAATCGTCATGGCAAAGGTACAACAAATTTCTGAAATAACACCAAGTTTTGCGTTCACAGAGTTCGATTTTTACAAAGATTATGAGATATCGTTCAAAACGAGCGAACTCGGGCGCATTCACGCTCTTC
>OMUD01000090.1 GCA_900314125.1 uncultured Prevotellaceae bacterium
TCCTTGTTGACACCAGGGTTGTTTTTGTAAGACAGACGGCGAACATACTCTATGTGGAAGAGTTTGAAGATGTTGTGCAGACCAAGTCGGAGTTCCATGTATGGCTTGTTCTTGTCCATGATCACGGTGTTCTGCTCATAATACTGCTTGCCTTCTGAGTCGGTTTTGAAGTGTCCTGGGAAATAGAACAAGTCAGAATCCGTATATCCTGAAGCAGCAGGATTGTTCTTGTCGGTGAGGGTTCCATAGAGGATGTTGAATCCGATGAATTCCCTCCATTGAAGCTTCTTCAGGAGCGGGATGCGGTTGAGGATTTTTCCGCACATATCCCATTCAATCATGGCCTGCGCATAGCGGTCGTTGAGGAACTCGAGGTTGGAGATGAGCGAGAAGGTGTTGTCCTCACAAATATATGACTGGTTGGCTGCCGGATGGATAAGGAGCGGGAACGGCACTTTGTTCCACTGGATGCCCGCCTTGATGTCGGTGCTGATATATCCCCACCCGCTTGGCACATACAGACGTTTGTAGATGCCCGCTTCAGTCACATTGTATTTGTAGTCTCCGCCAAGGAAATGGTCAAGTCCCATGGTGTGGGAGATAGAGAGAATCGGAGCATCCTTGTTCAGCTTCACACGTCGCTGCTTGGTGTTGATGTAGGTGGCACCAGGCTCGAACGACATGCTGACCTTAAATTCCGAGGTGTTGAACGCCTTCACGTATTTCGATGGGTCGTATTGCAGGTCGGCCATATTCTGCGATGCCGTGACAGCATCATCGGTTCCGAGGCGCTGGAAGAAGAGCTTGTCTTTAGCCTTGTTCTGCGTACGGGTGAACGATGCCGTGAGTTTCATTCCGTCGTACCATTCCCGGTCGTACATCAATTTGAATTCCTTAGTGTGCATATACTGGTCCACCTTCGATGTCTTCAGACTGGTGAACATATTGTCCTTGTCGGTCGGAATGAACTTGTCGAACGGCGAGATGATATCGTTCCAGAAATAGACGTGCAGGTTGTTTTTCGGGAACTCACGGGTAAGATATGCCTTTTTGTTGAAGGCATAGACAAACTCCGATTTTCCGTAGAGCCGCTTGGTCTTTGTTCCATACGCCACATATCCGTTCCAGAAGAGGTGCGGATTGAGGTGTGCGGTGGTCAGTCCGGAAATGCGGAAACGATATTTATCGTAGTCGTTATAGGAGATGATGGTGTTGATCGGTCCAAAGTCGAATTTGTTGTTCTGCAGCGAGTCGGAAGTTTCCACGAAATTCTCGATAAGCGCCTTGGCACCAAAGATAAAGAGTTTGAATCCCTTGATATCCTTGATTTTATCGATGAAGGATTTCATCTCTCCCTCACTGCCTGTCAGTTCCACCTTGCGGTATTGGTTCCAGAAGGCATCGTCGGTGTGCATGGTGGCATCAGGCTCCTGATACACCGTTCCCTTCACATGCTTGAACACGGAATTCGGAATAGGCACGAAGGCATAGTCGAACTGACGGATGGTGCGCTGCACCTGCGCCTTATGCAGCCAGTTGAGCAGTTTCAGCTCGATGAGCATGTCGTTTTTGGTCATCACGCGCTCGCCCTCCGGCAGTTCCTCGAACTCCTGCTGAATGACCATGTTCTCCACAAAGTTCACATCACTTCGCTTCGGAATATTAAGTTCCACCCTCCTGACTTGATAGGTGGAATCCTTCATAACGTAAAGATAGCCAGAGAAGCCCACATCCTGCTGGTTGTTGGGCAGAAATCCGAGCTGGATCACACTGTCGTTCTCGATGGCCAGCGTGTCTTGCAGATAGTAGCGGTAAAAAGAAATGGCAGAATTGGCGATTGGGCTCTTGAAATGGAGCTGCAAGAGTCGGCATTCCTCATCATAGATATTCACATCGGTGAAGCAGTCCTTCAGCGTGGTGTTGAGGATTTCACCCGTGTTGATGAGTTCGTTGATACCTCTTGAGTTCTTCGCTTTAATCAGTTCCTTGTAGGTTTCCGGATGTTTTTTGAAATAAATGGAAGAGAGCGTCTCATCGACCGTGAGCGGCAAGATGAGTTTTCCCGTCTGCGGACAAGTCTCCACATGGTCCTTCAGGAATGCAAACCGCTTTCCTTCTTCCACATCGAACACCTTCTCTGTGAACTCGTTGATGGAGAAGGTCATCTTCTCATATTTGGAATAAGAGAAAAAATCGTTGGCTTTCAAGTCGTTGATTTTCTTATGCTCAATCACCTTACGCATGAAATCCACCGCCGGGTTGTTTTTTCGGCTGTATTTTCCCCTCTTTGCCGCAATGGTGACCGTTTGGAGTTGGCGCGGTTCCTGAACGAGCTTGATTCTCAGGTTTTTGGTTTTTCCTGGTTCCAACTTCACGGTCTGGGTGATATAGCCCATGGTGGACACGGTCAGTTCTTTCCACTGCGGATTTTCCTTGATGGCAAACTTACCATGCTCATCCGTCATGGTGCCCACTCCCTTGCCTTCATAGAACACATTGGCATAGTCCACCGGTTTACGGCTTCTTGAATCAATCACCACACCCGACACTTGTGCAGCAAGATGTTGAGCACCAGCGACAAACAAAACAATCAAACAAATCCTTAAACCTACGAATCGATTCAATTTCACCATGGTCTATGAAATTCAAAACGAATTACACACCCCGTTATTAACGAAGGATGTGTAATTCGCTGGTATGATTATATTTTTACATTCAAGGCAATAAATGCCGTAACATCGTACAAATCAGTCAATTTCCTCATCCGGCTCGTAACCGCCCATCTCGCGAAGTGCATTCTTCAGCATGGTGTACTGCTGGAAGAGATGGTTCACCGGCACCTCACCCTTGGTGTAGTCGTGCATTGGCGATTTGAGGAAGAAGCTGAGGAAACGCTGGATGCCATAACGTCCTGCTCTTGCAGCGAGGTCGGAGAGCAGACAGAGGTCGAGCAACAGCGGAGCAGCAAGGATTGAGTCTCTGCAAAGGAAGTTGATCTTGATCTGCATTGGATATCCCATCCAACCAAAGATATCAATATTGTCCCATCCCTCCTTGTTGTCGTTGCGAGGCGGATAGTAGTTGATTCTCACCTTGTGGTAGTAGTCGGTGTAGAGGTCCGGCTGGCATTCAGGCACGAGGATGCTCTCAAGCGTTGAAAGTTTCGACACCTCTTTTGTCCTGAAGTTGTCAGGCTCGTCGAGCACGAGTCCATCGCGGTTTCCTAGGATGTTGGTAGAGAACCATCCAGAAAGTCCGAGACATCTTGTACCGATGATTGGAGCAAAACCCGACTTCACAAGAGTCTGACCAGTCTTGAAGTCCTTGCCTGCAATCGGCATCTTGGTCTTCTCCGCCATCTCCCACATAGCAGGGATATCTACGGTGGTGTTCGGAGCACCCATGATGAAAGGCGCGCCCTCAGCGAGTGCCGCATAAGCATAACACATGGATGGAGCGATATGTTCAGTGTCGTTGTCCTTCATAGCCTTCTCGAGTGCTGCGAGAGTTCCATGAACAGGTTCATAGACAGGTACATAGATTTCTGTTGAAGCCGCCCAAGCCACTACGATACGGCTGCATCCGTGCTCTTTCTTGAAGTTGCGGATATCCTCACGGATTTGCTCCACCATATCCCAGCGTGTTTTGCAGTCTTTCACGTTGTCGCCGTCGAGACGTTTGGCAAAGTTTTTATCAAAAGCCGCCTTGAAAGGCACGATTTTCTGGAGTTCATCCTTCACAGGCTCAATATCTTTCTCTTTCAGCACTTCTGCATACACAGCTGCGCGATATGCATCAGCAGGATAAACATCCCAAGCACCGAATTCGATGTCGTCAAGTTTTGCAAGTGGAACAATGTCAGAATAGGCAAGATATTTTTTGTCATCGCCTTTTCCTACCCTGATTTTGTCATACTGAGTCATTGAACCGACAGGTTTTGCAAGTCCTTTACGTGCCATGAGCACACCTGTCATGAAAGTTGAAGTTACAGCTCCAAGCCCGACCACCATGATTCCTAGTTTACCATCGGCCGGCTTAACTGATTGTTTTTCCATATGTTTGTTAAAATTATTGATATAGCTAATTGAAAAGTTTTGATTAGTTAGCCCTCACGGCTTTTCAAAAGCGCACAAAGTTACACAAAACTATTTACAATTAGAAAGTTTTTATGTAAAAAAAACAAAATTTGCGTATTTTTGCAAACGTTTTAATACTTTTGTAATAAAACAATGCTTGATTAAAAACAATTCTATTCTTCAAGAAAAAGCAAACTCCTGTCTGGAAACTTCTCGTTTCCTGACAGGGGCTTGGTTATATTTGCTCAAACCTTCTGTCTTTCTCTTATCAGCAAACCAGATTCTTGGAGAGACAGGATAATCATCCATAGGTCTGAATATCAGCAGTCAGCGGATAGAATCCTTGAATTCACCCGTTGCAGTAGGCACATTGGCCGTGGTATCGGAAGTGTCGTCAGCAGGAGCTTCGATCTTTTCCAGTTCCTTGTTGATGTCGTAGTGTTTCTTTCCGAACCATCCGTTTTTATAGCCAACAAATGCCACTATCGCCAACATAGTGATAATCCAGAGAATGGCCCATTTCAAGCTCCGGATGCCCTGTGCCTTCTTTTCCCGAAGCTCCCGCAATTTTTTCTTCCTGTTTTTCATAACGCCTCGATTTTGAAGTTAGTATCAGTTCACAAATTTATAAAATAAAAACAAGAAAAAAAACATTTTACAGTTTTTTTTCTTGTCTATGTCTAAAAAGAT
The DNA here is from genome assembly GCA_900314125.1 of uncultured Prevotellaceae bacterium. Classification (GTDB taxonomy): domain Bacteria; phylum Bacteroidota; class Bacteroidia; order Bacteroidales; family Bacteroidaceae; genus UBA3839. Next base: position 4,767 of record OMUD01000090.1, read on the forward strand.
TCACTTCTTTAGTGTAAAAAAGATTTCCTGGAAATTATTCCAATGATTTCACCGCATCCAATAGTTGTGTGATGCTGGAAATCTGTGCTGTAGCCCTGCTTCCATCTTCCTCCGCACCATCGTCCCATCCCTTACCTTTGAGCCACACGGTGTGACAACCAATGCTGGAGGCAGGAATGATGTCCTTTCCGTAGGAATCTCCCACCACCACCGTTTCTTCCGGTTTCAGTCCGAGCGCCTGCACTCCTAGGCTGAAAATCTGCGGATTGGGTTTTCTCACCCCTACCACCGCCGACTCCACCACATGAGAGAAGACATCCAGACGGAAATCGTGCAGGATGGTCTCAATATTTCCATAAAAGTTGGAAACGAGGCACAACGGGTATTTTTTCGCCATCGCTTGAACCACTTTTCTGCTTTTCTTGAGGTTTTCCTTCACGAAATCATAGCAGAAAAGAGCGATTTCATTTGACAGCTCCACCCTCGCCGCCTCCTGTTTATCCATCTCCATCCAAAGGCCCGCATCCAGGAGAAATGCTGTCTGCACATTGATTTTCACCTTCATCAGGTCCAAAAAGTTGTGGTTGGGCTGAATGAGTGGAAACCGCGCCAGCGTTCGCTCACCGTGCACGTAAGCCTTGCGGAACACATCCTTGCTGATTCGCACTCCGCTTGCCTGATACCCTTTCCAAATCACCTCCGACCAGTGCAGGCCGTCGGTGTCGAGGGTGGCGCCATAATCAAAAATTATTCCTTTTATCATGAATTGTAAGCAGTTCTACATTATTCGACAAAATAACCGACTCAGTCTTTAAAATTGTGATTCCAGCAGTTCGCGGCACATTTTCTCGTGCCGGTAGTGCATGTATTTATAGACAGCCACGAGCACCACAATCTCAAACAGGAGGTAAATCCAAGGGTGATCAATCAAGGCTGCCACATAGAGGGCTATGCCGCGTGCGTTGAACGTGAGGAAATTGGTGTATTTCATCAGAGGGAGGCTCTTCTGTCTGAACTCGTCTCTCACCTGCTGAGGAATGTCATTTCCGTATGTTTCCTTCAGTTTTTTCCAATACTGCTGGAACACAGGAGTTTCCTTCTCCTGATTGTAGGTGTAGTTTTTATAGAACCATAGAAAGACCTTGTTTATTTTGTCGTCGTTCCACGAGGTATTGTCGAATTTCCGCTTCACATCGTCGAAATGGTCGAACTCACTTCCACCCTCTCCCTTGATGAAAAAGAGGTGAATATTTCGGTAGTAATCTGCCAGGCGGCATGGAGCGATATGTCCGAACACGCCGGCAGCTGCCGCCATGACCAGTCCTCCCCATCCAAAGGTGTAAGCCCCGCCAGTGAAAGGAATTGGGTCGTCGTACATACGGTAAGCCAGTGCGAAATAGATGGAGATATACCACACGTCGGCCGCCGTTCCGTCGAGAATGCGTCCAAGCTGTGTTTTCTTGCCCGACATACGCGCCAACTGTCCGTCAGCGCTGTCGTAGTGGTTGGCCCAGACGAGCAGCACGACCGCGATGATGTTGCAGGTCATGCCCGTCATGCCCCAAAGGGCAGGATTCTGGTCGGCATGATAATGGAACATATATCCTGAAAGTGCGCCAAGTATCATGGACAGCACAGTCACCACATTGGGATGCACACCGAATGCATTGAAGAACTTCGCCCACACAAATCCCACAGGCCTGTTGAAGATGGTATCGAACCATTCCTCTGTGTCTTTAGATTTGTAGGTTGCGGCGATATCCATTTTTTTCTTCTCACTCATAACCTATGAATAGTTTAGTTGTTTTATCCTAAAAAAAGTAACATTCTTTTTACTATAGCGCAAGCCGCCTCCTGCCTGCACGACGAGAAACTCGGCCAGTCGTTGAAATCAATGATCCGGAAACAGCCTTGAGCATCAACAATGCAGTCACCTCCATAGACCAAAATATGAGAGACATTCGCAAGTGCGTCACATGTACGTTTGAGCGATGCTTCGTCGAACAGAAAACGCTGTGGTGCCCCGTTGAGTTTCTCCAATCCGAACTTGGTGTTGCCGGGGTCTGGATATCTCCAACTGAAGAAAGATGTGCCCTCCACACCGTAGAACTTCACCAAATCGCCCTGCAGATGCTCTGAAACGGTCATGGAGCATCCAGGATTGCCTCTCCGCATCTCAATGGCGGCAGCCAAGAGTTGCTCTCTGCTTTCGGCGAACGCCACATCTTTTCTCTTCTGCGCCCACCCATCAGCCCGTTTCAGCCAGCAAGGAAAGGAACAATCCGGCATCTGGGTCTCATCTACCCTCCAGGTCTGCGGCATAGGAATGCCATGTTCCATCATCAGACGCGTGATGTTTTTCCGTTCCGCGTTCCGTATTCCCGCAGTGGGGTTCAACACAGGAATACCCTTCAGTTCAAGGCGCTGGAGTTGTTCAAGAGCTTTCTCTCCACGGAGCATGGTGAACACACCGTCCACCTCCCGCCACCGGTCCAGACCGGTCTCTGTTTCGAAATTTTCTTCCGTACAGAGTTCCATCTGGCTTCCTTCAGCCTCGAGTAAGTCCGCCACGGCCTTCATGATGGAAAGGTCCTTATCGGCCATCCCTGGTGAGAACCTCTTGGCTCTTGTCACGCCCAGCCACTTCATCGCAGGAACACCTCCGCTTTGCGAATATCGCCCACATGGTCGATATCCAATATTTTCGAAAACTTAAAAGCCTTGATGCTCAGACCGTCGGCAATCAGTTGCCGTTGGAAATTCCGCATTCTCGACATACCTGCCTCCATGCATCGGTCGAGTGTGGCGAAGGCTTTGCTGTCGAGGCAGTAGATGCCACCAGAGATCACATCGCAGCGCGAACCGCATCGCTCTGCCAGCCCGCTTTTTTCGAAATCTTCGAGCGAGTCGTGGAAACCAGTAATGTAATCATGTGCATCGCGGGAGATATAGAGCGGCTTTTCGTCGTCGATATAATCGGTGACCGCCATCAGTCCGTCGTCTTCCGACTTCTGAAACGCCTGAATATAAGGAAGAAATTCTTCCTCCCTGAAAATGGTGTCAACCGTGGTGAGACAGAATTTACCCTCTCCGATGTGAGGCTTCAACTCATAAAAGCTGTGCATGGAACTGGGGGTGGTCTTCACCACCAGCTCAATCGGCATGCCATCCGCTTTCAGCTGTTGCAGATGTTGCTGTGTTGCAGGATGGAGGTTGTTGGCGATAATGACAACTTTCTCCGCTCCTGCTCTTCCAAACACGCCCAGCAGGCGGTCTATCATCGGAACCCCATTGATTTTCACCAGCGGTTTCGGCACTTCCACCCCCTCTTGGGCTAACCGTGAGCCTTCACCCGCTGCCAATATTGCAAATACCATTGATTTATAGTTCCTTTTTAAATAAAAGTCATGAATCAGTATATTCCTCATGCTGAGGAACTTCCACGCTCTTGTTCCCCACTTTCATCAGGAGCAGACCGAGGGAGGTCCAGAAAATTTCCCTGACACGGGAGATGATGGAGATCGACATGCTCACCTGAATTGTCATACCCAGGTTCGACACCACCATGGCGAAACCGCCCTCACGTCCGCCCAGCTGCAACGGAATGAAAAACAGCAGGTTGGCAAAGAGCGAAGTGAAAGCCAGAATAATGAGCGACTGCACGAAAAGCATCACTCCCGGCTCTTGGTCGGCAAAGAGCATGAGCATGAAGAAAATCTCGAACGACTGGAGAATGCGTCCGATATATTCCAAAAAGAAGGATATGAAGAAATACTTCTTGTTCTGCTTGTGGAGGTCGGCAATCTGCCCATCGATTTTATTGAGGTCGTCGGCATATTTTTCCGAAAACTTCTTCCCCCATTTCCTGCATCCCGGAATTCGTGACACGAAACGGATGAGCTTCACCACCATCCCATTCTTATATCCTTTCACAAAGAAATAGATGCCGGCAAGGCAGAACAGCGCCACGATGGACAAGAGGATGCCCATGAGCATGTTGACCGGCATGAAAATCAGGTAGAG
>OMUD01000115.1 GCA_900314125.1 uncultured Prevotellaceae bacterium
CAAGTCATTACTTATCAGCCGTTTAAATCAATTTGTACTCCCGACGAGAATCGAACTCGTATCTAATCTTTAGGAGAGATTTGTTCTATCCATTGAACTACAGGAGCAGCCATCATGAAAAATATTTGCAGTCGATTTTCCTGATGAGAGGGAAATCGACTGCAAATTTACAAAAATAAATGAAGACCACCGCATTCAACGTGAAGAAAATGCCTCAACGGAATGAAAATCGGTGAAAAAATTAGAATCCGTATGCTTTCTTCTCCTTGATGCCCGATGCTTCGATGACGTTGATGACGTAGTCACCGAGCTTCTCGCACTCGGAGATGAGGTCCATGTAATAAACTCCCATCTGATAGCCGTAGAGCTGGTTGTTGATGTCGAGCACGTTTTGGTTTTTGAGCTGCGTGCGGTAGTTGTTGATCTCATGCTCGATATTGTAGGACTTGTTGACATCCACATATCGCTGCTCTCCATACTTGATGATGACGTTCATCTGGGAGAGCGCGTCGTCGTCGAGTTCCAGCATGCTGCTGATATGCTCATACTGCTTCTCCGTGAAGTCATCGGTGGTGTGGTTGCGCTTGCGGTTGAGCGTCCGTGCCAGGTTGTAGCAGGCATCTCCGATGGACTCCATCTCCGACACGACGCGGAGCATTCGCTGAATCTCCGTCTTCGACTCGATGCTGAGGCGTCCGTCAATCACCTGGTTGAGGTAAGCAGCGATTTCCACCTCCATATTGTCGGTGATGGCCTCATACTTCTCGATGCGGGTGAACAGCTTGTTGAACTCATCCCCCTTCTCTTCGTGGAGCAGTGTGCGGACGAATCCGAACATCCGCTGGCAACGCTCGCCGAACACCATGATTTCCTTCTTGGCGTTGAGGATGGAGAGCTCAGGGGTCTGCATAAGTCCAGCAGAGATGAAGCTGAGTCGCGCATCCTCGTCCTCCGCCTCCTTCTTCGGCTTGATGACCTTGCACACAATTTTCTCAATCTGCGGCACGAACCAGATCATGATGAGCGTGTTTGCGATGTTGAAGGAGGAGTGGAACGTAGGGAGCACGAGCAATGCGTTGGTCTCCGTTCCCGCAATGGCATAGACCATGGACAGGAACGGCTTGAGCAGACATAGCACCCAGAACACACCCAACGTGTTGATCATGAAGTGTGAGAATGCGGTTCGCCTTGCCGAGACATTGGCTCCCAACGCCGCTATGTTCGACGTGATGGTGGTTCCGATGTTCTCACCGAGCACGATGATGATACCGAGCTCAAGCGGCATGGCTCCGGTGGCACAGATGGTCATGGTGATGGCCATGATGGCCGCCGACGACTGCACACAGAGCGTTAGCACCGTACCGATGAGCAGGAAGATGAGTATGGTGAAGACGTATGGAATGTTGCCCTCGGTGAACTGCAGGAAGAAATTGGTGACCGCCGGGTTTTCCTCCAGATGCATGTCCATTCCCGTGGCCTTGAGAGTTCCGAGTCCGAGGAAAAGGAATCCGGCTCCAAAGAGGAAGTCGCCGAAATTCTTATGTTTCTTCATGTAGATGAGGATGATACCGATGAAGAAGGCGATATACACGTATTGGGTGACTCCCCCCCCACCTCCATCGCCTCCCGCGAATCCTGCACTCATGATCCATGCCGTGAGCGTGGTTCCGATGTGTGCGCCGAGGATGACGGAGATGGCCTGTCCCAGCGTGAGGAGTCCGGCATTGACAAAAGAGACAGTCATCAATGTGGTGGCGGTTGACGACTGAATGGCCGCCGTGACGAGCATACCCATGAGCATGCCCATAAATCGGTTGGAAGTCATGCGCTGCAGCCACAACCGCATCTGTGGACCCGCCATCTTCTGCAACCCCTCGCTCAATGACTTCATACCGAACATGAGCAGCGCCAGCGAACCCAACAACTTAAATATCACCCAAATGTCCATATTGTTGTAATTTACAGGTTTTCACGCATCCTCCGATTTGTCCCAACACTCCTACGGGTAAATCAGCATGTGCGAATCTCGTTTGCGAAGATAAGAAATTTTAACAAAAATTACAAAAAAATTACATCTTTATTACGAAAAAATTACAAAATCAAACATAAACTCAAACACAAACCATCCAAAGCAGGCTCAGAAAGCAGCAATGGCAGGCTTTTCAAACCAACCGGCATCTATGCGTCACAAATTCCAAAACACTCTACAAAACACATTTTCCACCCATTACCCATCTATTTTAATAAATAATAAGTGTCTTTTTCACAATTTTTATTTATCTTTGCATTGAATTGAGAATTATTATTTAAGATTCATAGAACTACACTAAACAACACTATTCATGAAAACAAGGACATTTATCTCAGCTATCGCATTGGCTTGCAGCGTCATGGCAAGCGCGCAGGTGGTCATCGACATTGACGCCACCCAGCGGGGACCGAAAATCAGTCCCACCCACTATGGTATCTTCTACGAAGACATCAACCACGCCGCCGACGGCGGACTTTATGCAGAACTCATCCGCAACCGCTCATTCGAGGACGACATGATGCCGGGACGGAGAGGACGCCGGCCCGGACAGCGCCAGAGCCAGGTTCCAGCCAACGTGCGCCCCAACCGCATCACCGCCTGGAGCACTGTTGGCAATGCAGAAATCAACCTGGAGAAAGACGGCCTGCTGAATGCCGTGCAGCACAATGCACTGAACGTGAGTGTGACCGCTCCGGGCAGTGGCGTGAAGAACGAAGGCTTCTGGGGCATCAATGCCGTTAAAAGCCGCACCTACCAGCTCTCTTTCTGGGCCAAGAGCAACGCAAAATATAAGGGCACCCTCACAGCCAGCCTCCAAACAAAAGAGGGACAGCCGCTGGGCAGTGCAAAAGTGAAAGTGAAACTTGACGGCACATGGAAGAAATATACGGCCACCATCACTGCCAATGGTGACGACGCAAAAGCAGAGTTTGTGCTGACCGCCGACAAGGCCGGCAGTTTCCAGCTCGACGTGGTGAGCCTTTTCCCTCCCACTTTCAAGAACCGCCCAAACGGCATGCGTCCTGACTTGGCTCAGATGCTTGCCGACATGCATCCGAAGTTCATGCGTTTTCCTGGCGGCTGCTTCGTGGAGGGTCAGCTGAGTCCCGACAACGCCTTCAGATGGAAGCGCACCATCGGTCCGATTGAGGAGCGCGAAGGTCACGCCAACGTGAACTGGGGCTACCGCACGAGCGACGGCATCGGCTTCCATGAGTACCTGCAACTGTCGGAGGACCTTGGCGCGAAACCGCTTTTTGTGGTGAACGTGGGTATCTGGCACGGCGGCTGCGACCCTTACGACCAGATAGACAGCTGGATTGAGGAGTGCATGGACGCGCTGGAATATGCCAACGGCGACGTGACGACCAAATACGGAAAGATGCGTGCCGAAAATGGCCATCCAGCACCATTCAACCTCGAATACATTGAGATTGGAAACGAGAATTACAACTTCAACATGGAGAACAATTCCGACCAAAGCGACCACTATCCTGAACGCTACATCCAGTTCTACAAAGCCATCAAGGCCAAATACCCAAACGTGAAATGCATCGGCAACGTGGAGTCGTGGAGCACCGACACCCCGTCGTGGCGCAACAGCCATCCGGTGGACATGGTGGACGAACACTACTACCGCAACCCGAAGTGGTTTGCCGACCGTTTCCACAAATACGACACCTATCCGCGCAATAGCCACAAGGTGTATGTGGGCGAATATGCGGTGACCAGCATGTTCGGCGAAATCGGCAACCTGAACGCCGCCCTTGGAGAGGCCGTCTATATGATGGGAATGGAAAACAACAGCGACGTGGTGGTGATGAACTCCTACGCCCCGATTTTCGTGAACGAGAACGACGCACGCTGGCGTCCCGACATGATTCGCTTCAACTCCTCGAAGGTGATGGGCACCCCTTCCTACTATGTGCAGCAACTCTTCCCTAACAACATCGGCACGCAGGTGGTGAAGACCGACTGGACCTACCAGCTGACCAAATCGGAGCAGGCTGAGAAAATGGAAGAGCAGCCCGTTCAGGTAGGCCTTGCCTCATGGGGCACGAGAGCGGAATACAAAGACGCCACGCTGCTGGTGGACGGCAAGCCGGTGGCCTTGGGCGACTATGCGTCGTGGCTAAAGCAGAACGGAGCATGGGACACATCTGCCCAAAGCATCACGCAGACCTCCAACGAGCAGCCGGCGATGATTCTCAGCCCGGTGATGATCGACGCCAAGAGCAACTACACTTATAAGGTGAAAGCCCGCAAGGAAAATGGTCCGGAAGGTTTCCTCGTGCTGTTCGGTTATAAAGACAAGAACAACTATTCATGGTACAACATCGGCGGTTGGTCGAACATGCAGAACAACGTGGAGCAAGGCATGGGCGGCGGCCGCGTGCAGCTGGGACAGAGCAAACGTTTCACAGTGGAGAGTGGACGTTGGTACGACCTGCAGGTGGACGTGAAGGGCGACAGCATCTTCTGCTACCTCGATGGCAAGCTTGATTTCGCCTGCAAGCGTCAGAAAGGGGGCAACATGGAAGGCGTTTATGCCTCAACCACAATTGACGACGCCACCCACACGATGTACGTGAAAGTGGTGAACGTGGGCGACGGTCATGCCGACGGCACCATCAACCTGAAGAACTGCAGGGTGGCGAACAAGGCAGTGGGCAATATCAACCACGATGTGCCAGCCAAGGCTGACGTGAGCCTGACACGACTCTCCTCAGCCAGCGGCGACGATGAGAACACCATTGACAACCCGAAGCATATTTTCCCACAAGAGGGAAATGTGCGTGCAGAAGGTCCTTCAACCGTGAAATTCGACGTGCCTGCCTACTCCGTGAACATCATCAAGATTGGGTTGGCGGAGTAAAGCCTGTAAGAATTTGACGGGATAAAGCCTTTAGCAGTGTCCTAAAGATTCTGTTTTTTGGTTATTTGCAAGTCCATCATATCGGACTTCCATTCCAGCTCAGCGGCTGGCTGCCTTGCGGCGGTCGGCCGCTGCCATTTTTTTCTTCCCCTGTGCCTCGTAAATGTCGGCTCTCTGCGAATAATAGGCAGGATTCTTGGGTTCGAGCTGAATGGCGCGGCTGATATCAACGAGCGCCAGTTCCATCTTCCCGCTTTCCTTGTACATGGATGCCCTGACGGCATAGAGCTCCGCACGGTCGGGATGCTCCACCACGAGGAACTCCATGCGCTTGATGGCCTCACCGAGGCGGAAGGTCTTCTGCATCACCAACGCCTTTCCCAACGCCGACGCATAGTCCGACGGCTTGATGGCAAGCACGGCGTTGTAGTCGTTTTCAGCCTTGTCGTACTCGCGGTTTTGGTAATAGGCAAACGCACGCCGGTTGAGCGCGTCGGTGTTTTGGCGGTCGTGTTCAAGAATTGTGGTGTAGTCGTGGATGGCCTTTCCATAATTCTCCATGGAAAGGTAGAAATTGGCCCTTGAGAAAAGCATGGATCGGTTCTGAGGCTGCAGCTCTATGGCCTTGGAATAATTGAAGATGATTTCCTCCACAGTCTTCACGTCGGACGGATTTTTCCAATACTTCGTCTCTATCACCTGTCCGATGTATTGATAGACCAGTGCGTTGCGGTGGTCGCCCGGGCTGATTTTCAAAGCCTGACGAAACAGTTCCTCTGCTTGGTCGAGACTGTCGTGCTCAGCAGCCGAGAGTGCCTGGCGCACGGTCTGATCATAAGTTTGCGCACTCATGCCGCCCGAAAGGCAGCAGCAGATGAAGGCAATCCATGTTATCCTCTTCATAAGGTTCAAGTTTTCAGGTTAAGGTTCAGGTTTTCTGGGAAAAGTTCGGGTTATCCGATTGTTGTAAAAGGTGGTTCTAAAAAGTTGCAGAAAGGTCAATATCCTTTACGGTATTTGTCCTCCTCCTTGTCGTCGAGCATGGACAGATAGGAGTTATAGCGGCTGAGGCTGATGTCGCGCCGCTCCACGGCCTCAAGCACGGCACATCCCGGCTCATGGGTGTGGGTGCAGTTGTTGAACCGGCACTGGCTGGAAAAGCGGAAAATCTCCTTGAAATAATGTCCCACTTCTTCCCGTTCCATGTCGAAGGTGCCGAATCCTTTGATGCCCGGCGTGTCGATGATGTAGCCGCCGTCTTCAATTGGGTACATCTCCGAGAAGGTGGTGGTGTGCTTTCCCGTGTTGTAGGCGTCGGACACCTCGCTGGTGCGGAGGTTGAGATCGGGAAAGAGCGCGTTGATGAGTGTGGACTTCCCTACTCCGCTGTTTCCGCTGAGCAGTGTGGTCTTCCCCTTCAGCATCTGGTGGATTTCATCCATGCCCTCTCCCGTGAGTGCCGACACACAACGGCATTGGTAGCCCACGGTCTCATAGAGGTCCACCATGCCCTGCAACAACTGGCGGTCGTCGGCATCGAGTATGTCCACCTTGTTGAACACCAGCACCACGGGAATGCGATATGCCTCGGCCGATGCGAGAAATCGGTCGATGAAGGTGGTGGCAGTCTCCGGCTGGCGGAGAGTGACGATGAGGAACGACTGATCCACATTGGCAGCGATGATATGCGACTGCTTCGACAGGTTGGTGGATTTTCGGATGACGTAGTTCGTGCGGTCGTCGATGGCGGTGATAAGCGCCGTGTGGTCGGGCATGGGGTTGAACTCCACCTTGTCGCCGATGGCCACGGGATTGGTGGAGCGGATTCCCTTAATCCGGAAATTCCCCTTCACCTTCGCATCCCATACCGTTCCGTCGTCGGCAGCCACAGTGTACCAGCTGCCTGTGTTTCTGATAACGAGTCCGTGCATCAGACGGTCATGATCTCCTTGTTCTTGGCTTCGAGCATGGCGTCGAGCTTCTTCACGTACTTGTCGTGGAGCTTCTGACATTTCTCCTCGCCGTCCTTCGCCAAATCCTCTGGCACGCCGTTCTTCACGCATTTCTTCAGCTTCTCGATGGCCTCACGGCGTGCGTTGCGTACAGAGATTTTCGCAGTTTCCGCCTCTTTGCTACACTGCTTGGTGAGGTCGCGACGGCGTTCCTCGGTCAGTGCAGGAATGCCCAGACGGATGATCTCTCCGTTGTTCTCCGGCATGATGCCCACCTGCGAGTTGATGATGGCCTTCTCAATCTCCTTGAACATGTTCTTATCCCAAGGCTTGATGGCGATGCTCCGTGCGTCAGGCGTGGTGAGGCTTGCCACATTCGACAGCGGCACCATGGTGCCATAGCTCTCCACGCGGATGCCGTCGAGGATATGCACGTTGGCTTTTCCCGCACGGATTCTGCTGAGCGACTCCTCCAGGTGCATGGCAGCCAGCTCCATGGATTCCTCAGCCTCGTCAAGATATTTTTTCACTTCGTCCATAAAAGATACATATTATGTGGTTTGATTTTTTTTGATTTTTTGTGGCCGTATGTGGCGGCTCCCCATCTCAGCCAGCCGCAGCTGTCCTGAGGGGCGGAGCCGTTCCACAGGCATCTTTATTTGAGGATGGTGCATCCCTCGCACGGCTTCATCTGCTTGAAGAAGTCGTTGCCCTTGTCGTCCACAAGGATGAAAGCAGGGAAATCCACCACGTCGATTTTCCAGATAGCCTCCATGCCCAACTCAGGATATTCCACACACTCGATGGACTTGATGTTGTTCTGGGCAAGGATGGCAGCCGGTCCTCCGATGGAGCCGAGGTAGAAACCGCCGTGCTTCTTGCAGGCATCGGTCACCTGCTGTGTGCGGTTACCCTTGGCAAGCATGATGAGCGATGCGCCATGGTCTTGGAACTCATCCACGTATGGGTCCATGCGGTTGGCAGTGGTCGGTCCCATAGAGCCACACGGCATTCCTTCTGGAGTCTTGGCCGGTCCGGCATAATAGATTGGGTGGTCCTTCATATACTGCGGCATACCCTCGCCTGCGTCGAGTCTTGCCTTGAGTTTGGCATGCGCTATGTCGCGGCCCACGATGATGGTGCCGTTGAGCGAGAGACGGGTGCTCACAGGATATTGGCTGAGCTGCTTGCACACGTCGGCCATCGGCTGGTTGAGATCCACGCGCACCACCTCTCCTTCGCCTGCATTGCGCAGTTCCTCAGGGATGAGCTCGTAAGGTTTGTCGTCCATCTTCTCAATCCAGATTCCGTCGGCATTGATCTTGGCCTTGATGTTACGGTCGGCCGAGCAGCTCACGCCGAGTCCGATCGGGCAGCTGGCACCGTGGCGCGGCAGACGGATGACGCGAATGTCGTGGGCCATGTACTTGCCGCCGAACTGTGCGCCGAGTCCAATCTTGTAAGCCTCCTTAAGCAGTTCCTCCTCGAGCGCCACGTCGCGGAACGCACGTCCGGTCTCGTCGCCAGTGGTAGGGAGGTTGTCGTAGTAATGGGTGGAGGCGAGCTTCACGGTGAGCAGGTTCTTCTCAGCCGATGTTCCTCCGATGACGAACGCGATGTGGTAAGGAGGGCAAGCCGCCGTGCCGAGGCTTTTCATCTTCTCCACAAGGAACGGCACGAGAGTGCCTGGATTCTGGATTCTGGCCTTCGTCTCCTGGTAGAGGTAAGTCTTGTTGGCCGACCCACCGCCTTTGGTGACCATGAGGAAGCGGTATTCCATGCCTTCCGTGGCCTCGATGTCGATCTGCGCCGGGAGGTTGCACTTGGTGTTGACCTCCTCGTACATGGAGAGCGGTGCGTTCTGCGAATAGCGGAGGTTACACTCAGTGTAAGTGTCATACACACCGTGTGAGAGGTGCTCCTCATCGCAGTAGCCGGTCCACACCTGCTGTCCCTTCTCACCATGGATAATGGCGGTTCCGGTGTCCTGGCAGAGCGGCAGGAGTCCTTTCGACGACACCTCCGCGTTGCGCAGGAAAGTGAGCGCCACATACTTGTCGTTGTCGCTGGCTTCCGGGTCGCGCAGGATTTTCGCCACCTGCTCATTGTGGCTTCTGCGGAGGAAGAAGCTCACGTCGTGGAACGCGGTCCTCGCCATGAGTCGCAGTCCTTCTGGAGCCACCTTGAGCACAGGAGTCCCTTCAAATTCACTCACGCTGACATAGTCTTTGGTCAAGAGGTAGTATTCAGTATCGTCCTTTCCGGTCTGGAACATAGGAGCATACTTGAAATCAGGAGTTTTTGCCATAGTCTTTAGAATTTTTGTAATTTATTTATTGTTTGTTTTTTCTGATATTAGTGTCTTTCACAGACAAATCATTTTCAAAGGTAGTAAAAATCAAGATGAAATCCGATTATTTTTAAAGATTTTATTAAAATGACATGTTTTTTTTTTAGATTTTAAGTAATTCTAAAAGAAAAGCAGTATATTTGCACAATGCATGATGCACAGACTTGACTAACGGCAACTATTTGTTTTTTTCGGAAGAATAAAAGATTGGGAAAAATTTCGGAAGAAAAAGTGCGATAAAAATAAGTGTAAGAATAACACCATAAAACCAGTGTCAGTACAACACAGTGAGCGATAACACCGACATATTATCACAACTCTCGCAGATGCAACCCATCACGCTCGACCAGATGTCGTCGATCAAGCTGATGAACCGCATCGACACCAAATTCGTGACCTCCAGGCGATTGCTGCTGGAGCTATTGCGGCGTGTGCAGGACAAATACTACGTTCAGGAAATCAACGGCGACCGCATCAGCCCCTACCGCACCACCTACTTCGACACCGACAAGTATGAGCAGTACATGCAGCACCACAACCGCCATTCCCGGCGCACGAAAGTGAGGGTGCGCACCTATCTGAGCAGCGGTGACCTCACGTTCCTGGAGGTGAAACGGAAGAATAACCACCTGCGAACGAAGAAGAAGCGCATACAGGTGAAAGACCTGGAGACGGCGGCACAGACCGAGGGGGCGAGCGAGCTGGTGCTCAAACGCACGGGACTGCGGCTTGAGGACATGCACCCAATCGTTCAGAACAACTTCGACCGCGTGACGCTGGTGAACTACGGCAAGACGGAGCGGCTGACCATCGACTTCAACGTGCGGTTCCACAACTTCGAGACCGGCAACGACTTCGACACGGAGAGAATCGTCATCATCGAGCTGAAACGCGACGGCAACATCTTCTCCCCCATCACCAACATCCTGCGCGACCTGCACATCCACCAGACCGGCTTCTC
>OMUD01000298.1 GCA_900314125.1 uncultured Prevotellaceae bacterium
TATTCTCATTCCCACATATCTGCCCCACCGCATCTTCACGATAGGCTATTTTGACACCCCCCACCTGTTTATTCTCCTTTCGCTGCTGACAAGAACCGCCAACAGATTATTTATTACAAAGAACTAAACACCGCACCAGCATAGAACAAACGCCGGCTGCCATTTGGGGCAACCAACGTTTGTTATTTATTTAAAAATCAATTGCTATTAACTTCACATATCCGTGAGACATAGGGTCATTTACGGAAACCACTTCCTGTCCATTTCAATGTTTTCTGGGTGCAAGTTCCGCCATCTTTCCATTTTGTGACGACAATGTCCTTTCCTTTGCGAGGCAGAGCATAAGTATTGTTGTCATATTTATCGTCAAATCCTGGGAGTCGGACGCTCACCATCCGCTTTGTGGCATTGTTGTAGCGATAGAAAAGCAAGTCGTGGGTTTCTGTATAAACAGGGCGTCCTTCTGCAAAGGTCGCCATATTGTTGAAAGCCACGAGTTTGTGCTTTCCGTCAGCCTCATTCCAGTAGCATACTTCCATACGGCAGTAATATGACTCATTCTCATCATACATCTGTTCAAACAAGATGTATCCGTTTTTCTCATCCACAGTCAACGTCACGCCTTCCTCTTGAGGCAGACCTTTGCTACGTCTTTTCATCGCGTTTTCCACACTCTTCCACGGACGGTCGCCGGGCTCACCGTCGTCTGCGTTGAAATAAGCAAAGCCAGCCTTTGCAAAATCCGTGACGGTGGGTTTCGCACCTTTGTAGTTCACTTTAATCACATCCTGTGCAAATGCGGAGATGGTGAGGAAGGCAAATAAAAATGCCAATGATATTTTTCTCATAATAATTAATTTTAGATTAAACTCTTAATTTAAAGGCCTATTATTCACTGGCAAAGTTACGGATATTTTAAATATTTCCAAAACCTTCAGCTTTATTTTTCAAAAAACAGAAATCACAGAAAAGAGTGCGAGAGACAGCATCGGCTTTCCGCAAAAAGATGGTTGGTCTTCATAAAAAATGATTGAACATTAAGTTTTGTTTTATTTTTTGATTAAATTTGCAACTAAACAAACTAACACTAACAATATGAAACAATTATCATCAATCATCAGGCAGATGGCACTATGGGTTGCCGGCATCTTTTTTCTTTCGGCCAGCCTGGCCAGTGCGCAGTCAGTTATTCCTTTGGTTTATGACGTGGAGAACACGGGGGCATCTTTTGCAGAACCCGCCTACCCCGCCCAGGATCAGCTGCCATTCATCCAGCAGCTCCCCGACCCGCTCATGTTCAGCGACGGAAGCGGCAGAGCTACAGATTTCAAGGACTGGAGCCGGCGCAGGAGTGAGATTGCCAATGAAATCCAGCATTATGAAATTGGGCGAAAGCCTGCTGTGAGCCGGGAATCCATCGATGCGAAGATGGACGGCGACACCCTGATTGTCAGCGTCACGGTCAACGGCAAGACACTTAGGATGAAAACCCTCATCATGTACCCACCAACCGGTCAGGCGCCCTATCCGCTGATGGTCGGAATGAACAGCGTCGGAGGCAGCATACACAAGGACGTGTTCGCCGGCATGGGCATCGCACACTTGGTGTTTTGGTCAGGTCAGGTGAACGGATATTCACAGTTCGGCGGTAACGACTCCCGGGAGTTCGAGCGTCTCTATCCAGAGTTGAAAGGAAATGGTGCCTACAGCGAATGGGCATGGGGCGTAAGCCGTCTGATTGACGCGTTGCAGCTGCTCGGTCCGGAAAAGACAAGGATTGACACCCGCCACATTGGAGTGACCGGCTGTTCCTACGCCGGCAAGATGGCGCTTTTCTGCGGAGCGTTCGATGAGCGGATCGCACTCGTAGTCTCTCAGGAACCGGGCGGAGGCGGAGCCGCCGCATGGCGTGTGAGCCAGTGGATGCCAGAGAAAGTGGAACACATCGACAACACCGACTACAATTGGTTCATGCCCTCGCTCAAAGAGCAGTTTGGCGACGACAACGTGAGCTACCTACCTTACGACCACCATGAGCTGATTGCCCTCTGCTGCCCGAGGGCATGCCTCATCCTCGGCAACCCCGACTATGAATGGCTCGCCGATCCATCCGCCTACGTCAGCTGCAATGCCGCCAAGAAAGTGTGGCAACAATTTGGAATCGCCGACAGGTTCGGCTACAGCATCGTGGCTGGTCATGGACATTGTCAGCTTCCACAAAGCCAGTTCCCAGAGGTGAAAGCGTTCATCAGCCGGTTTCTCCTCGGACAAGACGATGTGAGCACCGACAATGTGGCCATCGCCCCACAACATTTCATCGAGAAATACGACTGCAAGAAATGGACACAGTGGTGGGGAACCAACCAGCAGCCCCCAATCAGACTTCAGCCATAGCACATCATCTATGAATATTCTTTTCCAAAGCATGATGCGGGTGCTGACGGGCTTGGCTCTGGCTTTGCTACCCACCACTGTCAAATCGCAGGGCCATTGGATGGGATTCCCCACACCTGCGCCTCACATGCATCAACATAACGTTCCATCTTCCAGAACTCAGCACAAAGTCCTGGAGCCTTTCTCTTCAAACCTGCCAATCGTCATCATCCACACCGACGACGCCATCAATGCAGAAGCGAAGGTGAGGGGAAGGATGCAGGTGGTATGCCATCCAGAGGGGAAAAGGAACTCCACCACCGACAAGACATTTGACTACGACGGTTTCATCGGCATCAAACTCAGGGGCAACAGCTCGCTCAGTTTCGAACAGAAAAAATACACCGTCGAGACCCAGGATGCAGAAGGAAACGACCTGAAGGTGCCCCTCCTCGGCATGCCGGCGGAAAGCGACTGGGTGTTGCTCGCACCTTACAACGACATATCCCTCCTGCGCGATGTCTTTGCCTTCAACCTTTGGAGGGAAATGGATCACTGGGCACCCCGCACCCGCCTGTGTGAGGTGTGCGTGAACGATGAATATGCAGGCGTGTATGTGCTGAGCGAGAAAATCAAACGTGACAAGGAGCGGGTAAACATCGCCAAGCTGAAAGCCTCGGACATCGAGGGGCGGGAACTCACCGGAGGATATATCCTCAGGATTGACGCCTTCGATGAGGGAGACGCCACATTCCCATCGAAAGTGAAGGGACTATACGACAGCGGTGGGCCGGGTGGATTCGGAGGATTTGGAGGATTCGGAGGATTCGGAGGATGGCCGGGAATGCCGGCGAACACCACTGTGACCTGGACCGTGTGTCATCCTAAGAAATCCAAGTTGAAGCCTGAGCAGAAAGCCTACATCCAACAATTTGTTGACAGCATGGAATTATCATTCCAAGGGCTGGATTCAAGCAACCCGTCAGCAAGCTATGAGAAATGGATTGACGTGCCCTCTTTCGTTGATTACTTCATCCATACCGAGCTTTCGCTCAATGCCGACGGATTCAAGCGAAGCGCCTATTTCTTCAAGGACAAGGACCAGGCCGACGGCACCGTCAGCAAAATGCAGGCGGGACCTGTGTGGGACTACAACCTGGCATACGGCAACTGCAATTTCTGCAATGCCAACAACGTGGAGGCATGGGTGTGCGACGGATGCGGCACCAACCCCACTCCAGAATTTTGGAAAATCCTGTCCACCGACCAAAAGTTCATGAAACAGGTCCGCAAAAGGTATGCGCAGCTCCGTCAGTCGGTCATCTCATTCAGTGCCATTGATGCCTTCTTCGACTCCCATGTCGTCCTTCTCAACGAGGCGAAGGACCGCCATTTTCAAAAATACGCAAACCTCTTTTCTGACGGAAAAAACCAGCAGGGATGGATGTTTCCGGGTATGGGAGGCAATGCCAATCCTGTGGCGTTCTTCGCCGCTTATCAAGTAAAATCCTACCAAGATGAAATTCAGACAGTGAAAGGTTGGTTCCGCAAGCGCCTCGCATTTCTCGACCGGGAATGGGGATATGAGCCAGGGTCAAAGTGATTTTCTCAAGTGCTATGAGCACAACGCAAGGTGTGTCATCTCCATTCAACAACCATTGACAAACTCAATGTCTTACTGCAAGCATAACTCAATGCCCGATTCTGGTTCAACCACGTTTCAAGCTCCACATCCTACAGATATATAAAAAATATACAAAGAATCAGTCACAAATTACTTTGTTTTGAACTATGTATTAAAAATATTTCGTATCTTTGCTATCAACAATATAAATAATTGAGATTATGACGGCAATTACGGTTAACATCCCCGACCGCAAGGTCAGTTTC
>OMUD01000138.1 GCA_900314125.1 uncultured Prevotellaceae bacterium
AAGGCTACGGTCAAACCTGGCTTTTCATCTGCCAATGAACCGATGGCCACCACTAAGTGATCGGTGAACTGTGCACGAAGCTGGAATGCAATGTCCTTCACACTCTGGCTGTCAAGCGGGCATACGGCGGAAATCACTTTCACACCATGCTCCGTCACGGACTTATCTATCAGCTGCTTCTTGAATTCAATTGCCTTCTGGGCCTTGAAGTCCTCAACGGCTTTGCGAAGCTCAGCATTCTCCTCTATGTGCTTTTTAATGGTATTCACCAAGTCTGGAGCATTGTTGAAGAAGGTGCGAAGCTCATTCATCGTGTCCTGAAGCTTGTCGAGAACGTCCTCTACTGCTTTGCCGGTCACAGCTTCAATTCTGCGTACACCTGCGGCAATCGAACTCTCAGAGATGATGCGGACCATGCCAATCTGACCTGTTGCCTTCACATGGCAACCACCACAGAATTCCACGCTGCTTCCAAATTGAACTACACGCACTTTGTCGCCGTACTTCTCACCGAAGAGGGCGATGGCGCCAAGCTTCTTGGCTTCTTCTATAGGAAGGTCACGATATTCTTTCAGTGGGATGTTCTCACGGATTTTCGCATTCACCAAATGCTCCACCTCACGAAGCTGCTCTGGAGTCACTTTCTCAAAATGAGAGAAGTCGAAACGCAGATAATCGGGGGTCACCAATGAACCTTTCTGTTCAACGTGTGTGCCCAGAACTGTTCGAAGCGCTTCGTCAAGCAGGTGGGTGCAAGAGTGGTTGGCTTCTGTGGCACGACGCTTATCCACATCCACGCAAGCCATGAACGGGGCTTCAGGATGTTCTGGCAACTTGTCCACCAAGTGGATCGACAGGTTGTTTTCGGTCTTCACGTCAAGCACGTTGATGGTCTCGGTCTCGCTCACAAGTACGCCTTGGTCGCCTATCTCACCACCCATCTCGGCATAGAATGGAGTGGTGTCGAGCACCACTTCGTAGCTCTTTCCTTTCTTTTGCTTAACCTCTCTATATTTCAGTATATTACAGCTGTATTCTGTGTAGTCGTAACCCACGAACTGGCTTTCTCCATCTTTCAGTACCACCCAGTCGCCGGTCTCAACCTGTGCGGCATTGCGGGCGCGGGCTTTTTGCTTCTGCATCTCCACGTCAAAACCAGCCTCGTCAACTGTCATGCCATTTTCGCGGCATATCAACTCGGTCAGGTCAAGAGGGAAGCCATAGGTATCGAACAGCGTGAAGGCTTTCTCACCGGCAATTTCTGTCTTGCCTGAGGATTTTGTCTCTGAAATGGCTACGTTCAGCAGCTTGATGCCGTTCTCCAAGGTGCGGAGGAACGAATCTTCTTCCTCTTTCATCACCTTCATCACCAAGTCTTTCTGAGCTGGCAACTCAGGGAAAGCATCGCCCATCTCTTGAATCAAAACCGGAACCAACTTGTAGATGAAAGCTTGCTTCTGACCAAGGAATGTGTAGCCGTAGCGGACGGCGCGGCGAAGGATGCGACGGATCACATAACCGGCTTTGGCGTTGCTCGGAAGCTGACCGTCGGCTATCGAGAAAGCGATGGCACGCAAGTGGTCGGCAACCACGCGCATGGCGATGTCGGTCTGCTCGTCTTCACCATACACTTTGCCCGTCATGTCGCCCAACACCTTGATAATCGGCTGGAACACATCGGTGTCATAGTTCGATTGCTTACCTTGAAGGGCACGGACCAAACGCTCAAAGCCCATGCCGGTGTCGATCACATTCATGGCAAGCTTTTCAAGGCTGCCGTCGGCTTTGCGGTTGAACTGCATAAACACGAGGTTCCAAATCTCAATCACCAGTGGATGGTCTTTATTTACCAAGTCGCGGCCAGGGATGGCTTTCTTGTCTGCCTCGTCACGGGAGTCAAGATGAATCTCCGAACAAGGACCGCAAGGACCGGTGTCGCCCATCTCCCAAAAGTTGTCGTGCTTGTTGCCGTTGATGATATGGTCGGCAGGAACGTGCTTCAGCCAAAATTTAGCGGCTTCGTCGTCGCGCTCTATATTCTCTTCTGGAGAACCTTCAAATACGGTCACGTACAGGTCGGCTGGGTTCAGCTTCAACACGTCAACCAAATATTCCCAGGCCATGTCGATGGCGCCTTCTTTGAAATAGTCGCCAAACGACCAGTTGCCCAACATCTCGAACATCGTGTGGTGGTAGGTGTCGTGACCCACTTCCTCCAGGTCGTTGTGCTTGCCACTCACGCGCAGGCATTTCTGAGTGTCGGCACGGCGGCGAGGCTCAGGTGAACGGGTGCCGAGAATGATGTCTTTCCATTGATTCATGCCCGCATTGGTGAACATCAATGTCGGGTCGTCTTTAATCACCATCGGTGCGGAAGGAACGATGGCATGACCTTTGCTTTCAAAATAATTTTTGAAAGACTCGCGGATTTCTTTTGCTGTCATTGTATGGTTTTCTTGATATAATCAAAAAGTTTTTTTTGACTGAAATGATTGCATTTCAGAATATTTTGCAAAATTAAGCAAAAAAACAACAACTTCGCCCTTTTTCTTTTGAAAAGTGCTCGTTTTTAGGGAAACTTTTCAACACCAGCATGAATCGCATGGAAATTTGCTGTTAGGATAACTGGAGGTAATAAAAAAGTTTGTATAGATTGAACTTGCGCAAGTCAGGGCTGTCCTCACACAATTGGCGGTGAAGACTGGATAAGTGCCGTTTGCCGAGTAGGCGGACTGCACCTGAAAGCCCTAATCGGTGCAGGCGTTTGACCACACGCAGCAACCTTACGTCTGACGAGAGGGCTTTTTCATGTTTCTTTAAAGTGCGGAGAGCTTCTTCTGTTTTCGACAGGAACACTTCATTCGTTTCGATGTCGTTGTTCTGCATGGGGTTGTCAATGTAATGGATGGAGTGGCCGCTTGAGCGCAGCTCTTTACCGAAGAGAACGTCTTCGTAGCCGTAATCGGTGAAACCTTCGTCGAATGGATGCTCGAGAAACACATCCTTCCGAATCATGAAGTTGAAACTTCGGAAAGGGGGATTGGGAGCGTTGTTTAATTTGGAAGCGATGAATTGGCGCTCACACGCTTTCTCATAGGCATAGCGGAGCATTTGTCCTGCACTGGGAGGAGTGGAACTGTGGATAATTCCACCGCAAACTACATCAAACCGATCGATTTGGCTGCAATAATCGGCAAGGAAGGTGTCGCTTATAATCTCACCGTCGCTGTCCAGAAAAAGGAGGTTGTCGTTTGAGGCCATTCTGCCCAATTGGTTCCTGATGGCGGATCGACCGAGGTTCTGACTTGATGAGAAGAGCTTGAAATGGGGAAGACCTTCCAGTTTGGATAGGGCAGCACGTACACTCTGATCCGTACTGCCGTCATCGCCTACGATAACCTCAAAAGGACAAGACAGCCCATCACCTTGCCGGAGCAGGGTGTGGGCCATCTGTGTGCAGTCATAATTATAAGTGGGAATCAGTATGGATAATCCCATTGCTAATGATAGTGTTTTTGCGCTTCTTGGATTTGATGTCAACGCAAAATTACAAATTAATTCACGATAATCGAACTTTTTTCTCTTTTTTATCGCTATTTTGACCAAATTTGAAATTAGCGTCTCCCACCTGGACGGCCACCGCCACCACCTGGACGGCCACCGCCCCAGCCGCCGAAGTTGCCAAATCCACCTTGGTTGCCGCCGCTGGCACCAAACTTACCACCGAAGATGTTCAGCTTGTATATCACGCGGACCATGCCGTAGCTGTAGATGGTGTTCGAGCGGGAGTCGCTTCTCTGGAAGGCGTTGATGGTGCGGCTGATGTTGCTCTGCTCCTTCAGAATGTCGTTCCATTCGAGGGAAACGGTCAGTGAGCGGTCCTTAAAGAATGAATGGGATATCATCACATTCCAAATCAACTCGTTCGTATTCATCGACGCCTGGGAGTAACCACGACGTGAGTTCATCGAGATGTCAGAGTTCAACGTAGTGCCCCAAGGTGCCATGATGTTCAGTTCGGCGCCGTAGGAGAAGTTCCAGTAGTTGAAGGTGTTGTTGTCCAACACGTTGTTCGTCTGGTGGGTGTAGGTCATGTCGCCGTTCAATGAGGCTTCAAGCCAGTCTTTGCGGTAGGTGAGACTCAGGCGCTGGTTCAGGCTCAGACCTTTGGTCGTCGATTTGTCGTTGTCAGGGAATTTCACAGGGTCAAGGTAACCCACGCTGTTCGTGTAACCAAAGTTCGTGAATTCGTCGATAGTGAAATATTTTTCTTTGTCGATGGCGGTGCTCATGCCGAGACCCAAGCCACCGCTCCAGTTGCCGTTGATATTCTCAGGCTTTGTGGTCGATACACCGGTGCTCTCATCGTAGTAGGTACGGTTGGAGATGCTGTTCTGAGTCAGCTGGAAATAGGCGTGGGAGAACAGGCTGCGCTGGTGCTCTGCGTCGTAGGTGTTGAAGAAGGCGCGGAGGTTCTGGCTGAACGAAGGCTTCAGTTTGGAGTTACCCATGCGGATGTTCAGAGGGTCGGAGTCATCGGTGATCTCAAGCAGGTTCGTCATGCTCGGCTGAGAGGTGCGGCCGTTGTAGCGTACCTGGAGGTTGGTCATGTCATTGAACTTGTAGCGAAGGTTGAGGGTTGGGGTGAAGTTCACCACGTTGCGGGTGATGTCGTTGTATTCCTTGCCCATGTATTTGTAGTTCAACACAGAATGCTGTGGCAGGATTTCCACACCTGCGCTCAAGTTGTATTTGTCGCGGACGATGCGCAGCATAATTCCGGCTGTGTGGTCGAAGTTCTGATATTCGGAGAACTGGCTCAGCGAGTTGTCGTAAAGCTGCTCATGACCCAAGCTCATCAATTCGTCCACAGCACCTGCAACATCATATCGGTGGGTCTTCAAGGCGTTCACCAGGTCGCTGTAAGTCAGGTCGTCGTAGGTGTAGGCTCCACGGTCGCTTTTGTTGTAGCGGTAGTTGAAGCGGTAGCTGAACTGCAGGTAGGTGCGCTTGGCGATTGGCTCGCTGTAAGTGGCCTGGATGGAGTAGTTGTGGCTGCGCGATGGCGTGTCGTAATAACGGTTGTTGATGTCGTTGTCCATGCCGGTGCTTGCCCGGTAGTTGATGCTCGAGGCGGAGAGCTGGGTGCTCTCGCTGTTGGTGAAGCCGCCAGTCATGCGGAGGGTGATGTTGCGCCCTTCATTGTTCAGCTTGCGGTTGATCTGAAGTTCACCGTTCATGCCTTTGTTGTTGCTGTAGGTCTGCTGGCGGCTGTTGCGGGTGTTCACAATCGTCTCTATGATGTCGTCTATTTCGGAATCACTCACTTCTGTGCGGTCGCCGAATGCCAGCTCGGCCTCATCCAGTTTCTTCTCATCGTATTCGGCTGGGTCGGAGTCGTAGGTGCCGGAGTTGCCGAAGGAATAGCCGCGGTTACGCGAATAACTGGCGTTCGGGCGGAAAATGATGTTCCACATCGAGTCTGGCTTCCATTCTATACGGAATCCGGTCGAGAGGCTGGCATTGCTGCTGTAGCTCTGGTTCACACTCTGGCTGAACGCACCGATCTTGTTTACGAAGTTCTGGGAGGACGACTGGCTCCAGTTATCGTTGCCGTCGTAACGGTGCCAGATGTAACCGCCGGTCTCAAGCTTCTCTGTTTCAGTGGCGAAGTTGAAACCCAATTCCTTGCTCGCACGCAGACCGTTGCCGTTCCAGCGTCCCCAGCCACGGCCACCGCCACCGCCGAATCCACGGTCACCAATGTTGTTGGCACTGGCCACAAGGCTGTAGCTCTCGCTATCTGTGAAACGGTTGATGTTAGCACGCGTGTTGTAACGTTTTTCTGTACCCATGCCACCGTTCAGCTGACCCATCCAGCCATTCATCATGCCTTTCTTGACGGTCAGGTCCAACACGGTTTCGTCTTCTCCGTCGTCTATGCCGGTCACGCGGGCCAAGTCGCTCTTGCGGTCGTAGGCTTTCACATTGTCTATGATGTTGGTGGGGAGGTTCTTCAATGCCACATTCTTGTCGTTGATGAAATATTCCTTGCCGTCAACCAATATCTTCGATACGGCTTTACCGTTGATCTTCACCGTCCCATCCTCTTCTATCGTTGCGCCTGGTAAGCGTTTGATCAATTCCTCAAGGGCACTGCCTGGAGGCAGACGGTAAGCGTCGGCGTTGAACACAAGTGAATCGCCTTTCACCTGGACCTTGGAAGCTTGAGCGGTAACTGTGGCTGCCTCCAGCATCACGGCGTCGGTGGACATCGTCAGGTAACCCATATCCACGTTCTTTTCTTTTTGGGTCGTCAAGTCCAAGTCAAGCTCTTTCGTCTGATAACCCACGTAGGTGATTTTCAGCTTATACTTGTCTTTCTTCACGCTCTTCATCTCGAAAGCGCCGTTCATGTCGGTTGCTTTACCGGTCACGTATGTACCGTCTTCTTTCGTCAACTGAACAGAAGCGGCTATCAGCGCTTCGTCGGTCTCTTTGTCAATGATGATACCTTTGACATTGAACTTGCTTTGTGCCATTGCCAACGACGTGCATAAAAGCATCGCCAGCATAAGGATTTGTCGTTTCATAAATATAAATGTGAGATTGATTTGTTTCCTGTTACACTCCTTCTTGAGTCGTCTGATTGGAAGACCGTACTTTTTACCTTTTCGGACTGAGCCTTTTTTCGGTCTTTTTCCTCAACTCTACAATTTCAGACTGCAAAGTTACGAATAAGTTTAATCTCTACACTTATTATTTTTTACGCTTACCCTTTTTTAACACTTTTTACAATTTTGTGACAATTCAATCCGTTTTTTATGACCGTCCAATCAGTAACTTTGCTCATGAACTCCTTTCACGGCGCGGCCGCTTGGGTCGTTCATCCCTTGGAACGAGGCATCCCACTCCAAGGCAGTGGAGGTGGAGCAAGCCACACTGGCCTCGCTCGGAACACTCAGAGCGGCGGATTCACTCGGGAAATGCTCGGCAAAGATGCTTCTATAGTAATATTCTTCTTTTGTCTTCGGTGGGTTGATAGGGAAGCGTTCGCTGGCATGCGCCATCTCCTCGTCACTCACGGCTTCGGAGGTGATCTGCTTTAAGGTGTCAATCCAGGAGTAACCCACGCCGTCGCTGAACTGCTCTTTCTGACGCCATGCCACTTCGGAAGGAAGCATGTCTGCAAAAGCCTCGCGCACAATCCGTTTCTCTATTGTCGTGCCGGGACACAGCTTGTTCGTTGGGTTCAGGCGCATCGCCACGTCAAGGAACTCTTTGTCGAGGAATGGCACGCGGCCCTCCACTCCCCAGGCGGAGAGGCTCTTGTTCGCACGGAGACAGTCATATTGGTGCAGCTTCGAAAGCTTTCTCACTGTCTCTTCATGGAATGCTTGGGCATCAGGTGCTTTGTGGAAATATAGATAGCCACCGAAAATCTCATCTGCTCCCTCGCCCGAGAGAACCATCTTGATGCCCATCGATTTGATCACGCGGGCGAGCAGATACATCGGGGTTGAGGCACGAACCGTGGTCACGTCGTAGGTCTCTATATAGTAAATCACGTCACGCAATGCGTCTAATCCTTCTTGAATCGTATAATTGATTTCGTGATGTACGGTGCCGATATGGTCTGCCACTATCTTGGCCTTTGCAAGGTCGGGAGCACCTTTCAATCCAACGGCAAAGCTGTGGAGACGTGGCCAGTAGGCCTTGCTGCGGGAATCATCCTCTATTCGCATCTCTGAATATTTTTCAGCAATGGCGGAGATGACGGATGAGTCAAGTCCCCCGCTCAGCAGCACGCCGTAAGGAACGTCGGACATCAGCTGACGTTTCACTGCATCCTCCAGTGCACTGCGGATGGACGCAGCGTCGCCACCATTCTCCTTCACGGCATCATATTCCATCCAGTCGCGTTGATAATAGCGACGCATTCCGGGAGTTTTGCTCCAGTAATAATGGCCGGGAAGGAATGGCTCATAGCGTTCGCAGTTACCTTCCAGGGCTTTCAGCTCTGATGCCACATACACGGTGCCGTCTGCATCGTAGCCGATATAGAGTGGTATCACACCGATGGGGTCACGGGCGATCAAGAACGCATCTTCCGACTCATCGTAGAGCACGAAGGCGAAGATACCGCTCAGGTCTTCCAAAAAGTTGATGCCTTTGTCGCGGTAGAGTGCCAGAATCACCTCGCAGTCGCTGCCAGTCTGGAATTCATAACGGCCACTATACGATTTACGGATGTCTTGGTGGTTGTATATCTCTCCGTTTACGGCCAAAACCTGCTGACGGTCTGGAGCGTAAAGGGGCTGACCTCCTGATTCTGGATCCACGATGCTCAGACGCTCATGGGCCAATATGGCACTCCCACCGCTGTAAATCCCACTCCAATCCGGACCGCGGTGACGGATTTTCTGACTCATTCTAAGTGCTTTGGTGCGAAGTTCCTGGGTTTGTGACTTCACGTTTAAAATTCCTACGATTCCACACATAATCTTATTGTTTTTTTATTGATTTATAATCTTTCTCATAATAATCCACAAAAGCTTGGTTCACTTTCCGTATGCCGCCAGGAGTGGGGTAGTGACCAGTGAAATACCAGTCCCCTGGGTGATTCGGGCAGGAATGGTGCAATCCTTCGATGTCTTGAAACACCAGCTCGATTGGCGATTCCATGCCTTCAGGACGAAGCAGCTCCACAATTTTCTGGTTCAATTCTTCGGTACTGAAAGGGGCATAGAGCATACGGACATGATTCGAGCTATCGGAGTCGTTCTTGCATAGATCATAAACCTCTTCAACCAAATCATCCATCCCTCTTTCTGAAATCAGGCTCATTGCGGCGCGGAAAGCGCAGAGCTCTTCAAGGCGCGACATGTCGATGCCATAATAATCGGGATATCGGATTTGGGGCGAACTCGACACCATCACGATCTTTTTGGGGTGGAGACGGTCCAATATCTTGAAGATGCTTTCACGAAGGGTGGTCCCGCGCACGATGCTGTCGTCGATCACCACCAGATTGTCTTCGTAGGGACGAAGGCTGCCGTAGGTGATGTCATATACGTGGGCGGCAAGGTCGTTCCGCTCACCCTTTTCAGTGATGAACGTACGGAGCTTGATGTCTTTCCACACCACTTTCTCTATCCGCACGTCATTGCTCTCTTTCCGTAGGCCGTCGGTCATGCCGAGAAAGGCCACTTCTGCCGTGTTCGGGATGTAGGAGAATACACTGCCGCTGATGTCGCCGCCTATCGCCTCCATAATCGGTTTGGTCAGCTGCTCGCCCAAGAGTTTGCGCTCTTTGTAGATGTCGCTGTCTGAACCACGGCTGAAATATATCCGCTCAAACGAGCATGCGCTGTAAGGTTTTGTTTCAAGAATCTGTTCAGTCTTCAGATCACCGTTCTTGGACACGATGAGTGCCTGGCCCGGTTCCAGCATCTTCACGCAGGATTGGGGAAGGTTGAACGTGGTCTGGATGACGGGACGCTCGCTGGCCACCACCGCCACTTCATCGTCATGGTAGTAGTAAGCGGGACGGATGCCCCAGGGGTCGCGGACGGCAAACATCTCGCCGCTTCCTGTCAGTCCGCACATCACATAGCCACCGTCGAAATGGGGTAATGTGCTTCTCAATACGTTGCCCATGTCAACGTGCTCATCGATGTGGCGGGTGATGGCGGTTCCTTCCAATCCTTTCTCCTTTGCTGCTGCATACAGCCGTTCCACTTCGCGGTCAAGGCGATGTCCCATCAATTCCAGCATGATGTAGGAGTCGCTGTAGAGGCGGGGTGACTGACCCTGTTCAGTCAGCTGCTTGAACACTTC
Source organism: uncultured Prevotellaceae bacterium (assembly GCA_900314125.1). Lineage (GTDB taxonomy): Bacteria > Bacteroidota > Bacteroidia > Bacteroidales > Bacteroidaceae > UBA3839. The sequence goes on from OMUD01000138.1 coordinate 9,841, forward strand.
GTCGATGTTTGTCATGTTGAAATTTCCGCATAGGCACAGGTTCTTGGCGCGCCAGTTGTTGCGGCGCAGAAACGGATGAACGTGGGTGAGGCCGCTTTTGCCGGTTGTGGAATAGCGCAGATGCCCCATGTAGAGCTGGCCGGCGAATTTGGCATCCACATGCTTGAACACCTCGGTGATGGCGTCCTTGCCTTCTGCACGCTCACGGAACATATATTCGTTGCCTGGTATTGCATCTAAATTCACGCATGCCACGCCTGCGCCCTCCTGGCCGCGGTTGTGCTGCTTTTCCATCATTAGGTACAGCTTGTTCAGCCCATACCGCCAGCTGCCGTATTTCTCAGCATAGTATTCCAATGGTTTCAACAGCCGGATTAGGGCTACGCCGCATTCATGCTTCAGTGTTTCCATGTTTACATGCTTTTATGAAGTCCATAAATAAAGGATGGGGGCACAGAACCGTGGAACTGTACTCTGGATGGAACTGCACACCCACATACCAGCGCAAGGATGGTACCTCCACAATCTCAACCAAATGGGTGGTGGGGTTCTCGCCTGTGCATTGCATGCCCTCACGCTCAAACTCTTCTTTGAATTGGCTGTTGAATTCATAGCGGTGGCGATGACGCTCCTCCACCTGCTTTTTGCCTCCGTAGGCTGCGGATACCTTGCTACCATCGGTCAGCTCACAGGTGTAGGAGCCTAAACGCATGGTGCCACCAAGCTGGCTGATGTGTTTCTGAACTTCCATCAGGTCAATCACGTTGTGGGTGGTGGAAGGAGCCATCTCGGTGCTGTGGGCGTCTGTCATGCCCAACACGTTGCGCGCATATTCTATCACCATCATCTGCATCCCCAGACAGATGCCGAAGGTGGGGATGTCGTGGGTCCTGCCATACGTGGCAGCAAGGATTTTTCCTTCCGTGCCCCGTTCTCCGAAACCAGGACAGATCACCAGGCCGTCCATGCCTTCAAGTTCTCTGTCTATGTTCTCTGGGGTCAGGAACTCGCTGTTCACGAACCTCACATCGGCTTTCATGTCGTGGTAGGTGCAGGCGTGGTCAAGGCTCTCATGGATGCTTTTGTAGGCATCCTGCAAGTCGTATTTGCCCACCAAAGCAATGCTCAGTTTGGCTTTGGCATTCTTGCGCTTGTTGAGGAAAGTGCGCCATGGACCGAGCTCCGGAGCCGGGCCTACGGGAATACGCATCTTTTCAAGACAAGTCACGTCAAGTCCCTGGCGCTGCATGTTCAGCGGCACTTCATAAATACTTGGAAGATCCTCGCTCTGAACGACCGAGGAGGCATCCACGTTGCAGAAATGGGCCACTTTCTGCTTGATGTCGTCGCTTAACGGATGTTCTGTTCGCAAAACCAGCACTTCTGGCTGAATGCCGAGCCCTTGCAACTGTTTTACGCTTGTCTGGGTGGGCTTGGTCTTCAATTCTCCGGCGGCACTGATATAGGGCACGTAGGTCAGGTGAATGTTAAGCGAACGTTCCGGACCTAATTCCCATCTCAACTGGCGGATGGCTTCCAGATAGGGCTGGCTCTCAATATCTCCAATCGTTCCGCCTATCTCAGTGATGACGAAATCATAGGGAGCCTTGCTGGCATTCAACTGGATGCGGCGTTTGATTTCATCGGTGATGTGTGGAACGACCTGGATGGTCTTTCCCAAATAGTCGCCACGGCGTTCACGCTCTATCACGCTCAGATAAATCCGGCCTGTAGTCACGCTGTTGTCACGGGTGGTCTCTATGCCCGTGAACCGCTCGTAATGGCCAAGGTCAAGGTCGGTCTCAAAACCATCCGAGGTCACGTAGCATTCGCCATGCTCGTAGGGATTCAAGGTGCCCGGGTCAATGTTGATGTAGGGGTCGAACTTCTGAATCGTGATCTTGTAGCCGCGTGCCTGGAGCAATTTGCCTAATGAGGCGGAGATGATGCCTTTGCCTAA
>OMUD01000118.1 GCA_900314125.1 uncultured Prevotellaceae bacterium
AGCTCCAAGTCGGTCTTCTTCCAATTGATGCGGGCATCGGTGGCGTTACGGAAGCCAGTATATACCACAGGACCCTGATAGACGTATGGACCGGTGATGGTGCTGGAAGTCAGGAGAATGATCGTGGAATTCCATGTAGGACCGTTCAGACTCAGATACTGGCACCACTTTTTCATCTTCTTGTTGTAGATGACATCGGGAGCCCACATATTGCCCCATACCGTCCAAGCATTGCCATTTTCAGGATTTGGAAGGGCGCAATTCCACGACATCGCATCAAACGGACCAAAGTCCACTTCCTTAACCGTGCCGTTCACCAAAGCATTCACCTTCGTGGTCTGGTTCGTGATGAAAGCCTGGTCGGCAGAGGCTGAAACAACAGAGCCACTGGAATTCACCACTCCAAATATGTTGTTGTTCACTCCAGCCCACGACTGAAGGTCGGCTGTGCGGGCCACACCAACATGAGTTCCAAAGATATAATAATAATTGGATGAAGGCTCATAAACCACACTCGGGTCATGAACGCTCACATAACTCTTGTTTTTCGTCTTGTAAAGGCCACTGAGGTCACTGCTCGTCAAAATAATCGTGTCGGATTCCGACTGACCGAACGAGGCGGATGCATACAATGACATCATGCCTAAAAGAAGGATTCGGGTAAAAATTTTCATATCTGGATAGTTATAAGTTAGTTTATCTTTGATCCCTGTGTTCTCTCTGTGAATACAAGTTATCGGTTTAGTTCTGCAAATATAGTAAATATATTCGGCGAAGCCAAATATTTTCAGAAGATTCGGCGAAGCCAAATATTTTCAGAAGATTCGGCGAAGCCAAATATTTTCAGAAGATTCGGCGAAGCCAAAGAAATGGATTTCCAAGAAAAGTTGAGCATTCGTACATTTTTTTAAAAATTTTTTAAGTTTATCTTTGGATATTAAACAGAAATTTATAATTTTGCATGATGTAACATTCTATGAACCGAAAAACATCCTTACAAATTATAGGAAAGACGAGAATATTTAATTATTTATAAACCTTTTAAAAAAAGAAAAATTATGGCAAACGAATTTCAGCAGGCTCCTCAGCAGGGCTACCAGCAGCCACAGCAGGGCTATCAGCAGCCTCAGCAGCCTGGTTTCCAGCAGCCTCAGCAGCAATTCAACAACATGTTCAACCAAGGTGGAGGCACTCCAATGATGCAGTTCCCAGAAGCCGTTCAGCGCGGAATCGCAGGCATCCTCAACTTCAAGGGACGTGCACGTCGCTCTGAGTTCTGGTGGTTCGCACTCGCTGTAGGTGTTTGTACTTTCATTCTTAGAATTATTTTTGGTATGTTCGGCAACGGACTGGGAGTCGCTGTTATCACTGACCTCATCACTCTGGCTGGAACATTTGCTATGACAGGAGTCATGATCCGCCGCTTGCAGGACACCAACAAGCCAGGAATCCTCGCTTGGATCCTCCTCGGACTCTATGTGATTATCTTCTTGCTCAGCATTGTAGCGGCAATTAAGGCCAACTCCGACCCATTCGGAGCACTCGCATTCGTTGGATACCTCACTATCCCTACCGTTCTCTATGCTATTTTAGGCCTCGTGGTTCTCGTGTTCTGCTGCCTTGACAGCAACAAAGGACCTAACCCGCACGGACCATCTGAGAAATATCCTATGTAATTGCAACTTCGCAAATCATAAACGGACAGGGAGTCGAAAGGCTTCCTGTTTTTTTGTTTTCTATAAATAATATGATAAGCCAGAGATATTTATAATAATGATAAACATAACAAAAGCCATAGTCCACCCCCGATTCAATCCCAATCAATTATCACAAAACTAATACTATCTATACGCACGCAATGAGCCATCAAATGGGACAACGTTTTTCACGTAATAGTCAATTTGGTAATAATGGCTTGAAATTATAATCTTTTGCGCCCAAATTTTTCAATCATAGATTTAAAAATATTTTAAACGAAATTGTATACCATTATAAAAAATTCTGTATCTTTGCTTTAAGTAATCATAACATTTTTTAGTTGACTAAATATTCGATTATATGAAGAATTACTAAAAAACATGAATAATCAATGTAGTTAACCACTTTTTATATTTTACAAAATCTTAAGTAAATTTATAATTACCAAATAAATCAAAATTGAAATAATGAATAACGATATTATTAAACAGAGTTTTATAGAATCTTTTGAGATTCTTAAAGATTCTTGGGATTCTAAAAAAAAATCCATTATTAAATGTATAGTAGAAACAGAAGCATGTGATGGTGCTCTAGCAATGGATATGTGGACATATGTTTTAATGCAGAATGCGAACCTCCTTAGAGATAAAACTGAAATTATTAGTTTCATAGATGAAGTAATACTAGGATTTATTAAGAAATATGACAATAGTGCAGATCCTGGTGATATATGTAACACTATTATTCATCATATTGCTCCTCATATTGTGAGAAATGACACTTTAATTAATATTATATTTGGGAAATTAATAAATGCTGGGTATAGTAAATACAATTATTCTTATGATGACGATGACCCCTCAGAGTTGATTCCAGCATGCATTGCTTGCATTTTTATGCAAGATTACCCACATGCTATACCGGTACTCTTTAAGGCTTTATCAACCAATAATAATATGGAAGATATTAGTATTGGAGAATTAATATTAAAAGCCAATTATTACTTGGACGTAATGAAGCGAAGAGATTATATGTTTGACGATTTTAATATTTCTGATGATATTAAAGAGAGTTTATTAAGTTGTATTGATTGTATAAAAGATTGTAACGATCGCGCAGAAATTACTTTGTCCTTTATGTCTAGATAAAAAAATATAGTTATATGGTAAAATAAACAAACAACAAAATGAAGTTATTAATTGAAGCGATTAAACAAGATTTAAGAATTCATGGAATTGCATATAAAGATATACAATATAGAGAAATAGATGGTTGCAAAGCTATTGAGATCTTCAAACAAGATACATTTCTATTCAAGAACTTGATGACTCCTTAGCATCTTTGGATATTATAAATAAAAACTTTAAAACCTTGACACAATACAAAAAAGATTCTATTATTTATTATACTAAATTATGAAGATAAAGAGTTTTAGAATAGACAATTTATATGGAAGGTATTTTTTCTTTTCGGCTCTCGATGAGAAGGTAAATATCCTAGTTGGCAACAACGGCACATTCAAGACGACCGTTCTGAATATTATAAGGCATACAGCAGCATATGGAGAAATGCCGAACACTAAATATGCAACGGCCGAACTTGCATTGGATGAAGGTATTACAGTCAGTCATCCGAGAAAGATTACTATGAATGGTGTCAAAATGAAGGTAGAAGACTATGTAAAAAAAATAAAACTAGACTACATCTCCACCTTCGATATCAAAGACAAGGATATAAACACCCAACAAACATTGCTTGATAAGCGCCTGCACAAATTACAAAGTGATTATGGATATTACTTAAATGGACTACAAAAACAAATTGCAAAAATCCTAAATATAGAGGGAGTTTTGACAAAAGATATTTATAATCAGGTTTACACCAGAAGAAATTTGTTTGTCAAGCTTGTTAATGAGGCATTTAAAGATACAGGAAAAGTGATTGACAACGACTCTGAAAAACTTCAGTTCATTTTGGATACAAAGACTTCTATTTTAGCCGACCAGTTATCTTCTGGTGAGAAACAACTGCTTATTATTCTACTAACCGTATTATTGGAAGATGGGAAAGACTATGTGATAATTATGGACGAACCTGAGATTTCTTTACATATCAGTTGGCAATATAAGTTGATTGATTGGATTCTGATGTTAAATCCCAACGTACAAATTATTTTAACAACTCATTCTCCAATGATATTTGCTGACGGCTGGGGAGAGAAGGCTATCTACATGGATAAAATTACTAAGATTGAAGGATAATGGAAGATATTTATAAACTTCAAGCAACCTATTTTGCAAATGTATTATATCAACAGACAGGAGTTGTTGCTTGTGTTCATTTGGAAAACAACGACGACATCATGTTCTGGGATTCTATACTGCAATCCAAATGTCCTGGTCACTATTATTTCATTACCCATAGTCGTAGTTCAAAAGGAATTGAAACTAGTGGCAGCAAGCAATGCCTTAACTACAAATCATATCTTAGCAAGAGATTTTTTATCGGGATTGACAGCGACCTGAGATATCTTTTGAAAGAACCTAAGATTGATGCAACCCATTTTATATGTCAAACATATACCTATTCGTGGGAAAATCACTATTGTGAGGCCAACGCATTGCAAGAGAGGTTTCAAGAAAAGTGTCCTGAAAAAGCTAAATCATTCAACTTTATTGAATTCTTAACTGCATACTCCAATGCTGTATATAAGCCTTTATTGTTATTGCTGCATTGTATCAAAAACAATAAATACGATTTCACACAAAGAATGTTCTCAAACTGTCTGCCTAAGCAGTGTCGTTTTGAAGAACTTGCAAACAACGGAAAACCACTAATTGAGAGAATTAACAAATTATTTGAACTACATCTGAATTCCAAATTTGCAAAAGAAGTAAATTTAGATAAAGAAGCGGATGCTTTTTCCTCAATAAATGTAACAAAACAAAATGCATATTTGCATATTAAAGGACATAACCTCTTTGACTTGATATGTTATATAGGAGATTTATTATGCCATAGAACCAATGTTTCGTTCAAGAATGATGTCCTAACACGCTCACTACCACCTCAAAATTATTGGCAATTAAAGAAAGTTGGACATGATATAATACAAATTCTATTACACAATGATTAAAGATACCATTATCCGAATAAACACAACATTTATAGCAGAAGCCAAGAATTCTCCTAAGATGCTGGCCGACATGGCAGCAATGGAAAAATATATGTCAGAGAGTTACAGCGGACGTATCATTGTAGAACTGCTGCAAAATGCTGATGATGCACACTCTTCACGAGTATATATTACAGAAAACGACGGTAATGTAATATTTGCTAACAACGGCCGACCTTTCGATAATGAAGATGTGATGGCTATTTCACGTTCTGGAGCCAGTAAGAAGAAACGAGGAGAGACTATTGGTTATCGTGGAATAGGATTCAAGAGTACATCATATTTATCATCAGACATCATCATTTATTCAAACAATGTTACTTTTTGTTTTTCAAAAGCAAAAACAGCAGAGGTTCTTGGAGTGGATGAGGGAAATGTACCAACGATACGTATTCCATTTTTAGTGGATTCCACTCCATATAAAAGTATAATTAATGATTTACAAGATAATGGTTTTACCACCATATTCGTCTTTAAATCATCGAACAAGGAAGTTCTCCAAGAAGAGATCGAGTCATTAAGTACAGACTTGATGCTTTTTTTGCGGAATCTAAAGGAGATAGAGACTCAGAACATGGGAGAAGACAAGCTATTGAGAGTTGTCAGGAAAGAAAAAGACTGGGGACAGGAGATCACTATTGACAATAACAAATGGGGGTTAGTGGACGACTGCTTGGCTTTCAAAATGGAAGAAGAAGTATTTGTTAAATGTGAGAGTGACGAAGCTGTTTTTTATACTTTCCTTCCAACCTATGACAAGACTCCATTTCCCTTTAAAATGAATGGAGACTTCTCTACAGATCCTTCACGAAAACATATCCGACAAGATGAAACGACACAAAAGACATTGTACGCATTGGCAGAGTCTATCGCCAATTTAATAGAGAAAGCTTTCAAGGAAGCAAATCCTGTTTATCGCAATCTATTGCTGATGATTATGGACAGCATTTCGTTTAGTACAATCAATACTCAGTTAAAAAAATATTTAAAGCAAATACTGAACACACGCAAAATGCTTCGTTTTAATAATGGCAAAATAGGATTTTTATCTGACTACAAATGCTTCCCTATTGGCTTTGAAGGAAGCGTGATAAATATTGTCCGAAGGGAGTCTGATGATATCCGTAGTCATAGTTTGGCACCAGAGGTATATGAAAACCTGAATGGTGTTGAGGATTTTATGGAAACATTTAGTGAAGCTATATATTCTAGTCAAGACATAGCTGATATGTTGCAAGATAACACATTAGTGAAAAACCTCTCTAAATATGCATACTCCTACCTACTAGGCAAAACGATTCAAGCTTACAATCGAAGCAAGATGATGTCAAACAATGATATAGACGTTACAAAGATTCTGATAAAAGAAGATAATGGTCATATAATGCAACTGAGAAATACAAAAATGAATTCAAAAGATATCAGCAATATGTTGCAAGAAAATGATAGCAATCAATTGGTATCAAACGTTAGTTTAAAAGCTTTTACACAAGAACTGGGATTAGAATATAAGGAAGAAGGATTCAAATCATATCATAATAATAAAAACAAAGAAGAAGATGAGATAAAACATCCAAAAATCCCTTTTAAACCGTCATTTAAAGCATCTAATCCTGTCATTCCCAAATGGCGTTCTGCAGAGAATACATGTATTGAGATAGAGCATTTTTTAGGTAATAAGGCTCACGATGTGAGTACTCAGAACCTTGGCTATGATATAGAAAGTACAACGCCATCTGGTAAGATACGTTATATTGAGGTGAAATCTATTTCAAAATATGATAGGTCATTTTGTCTAACCAATAATGAATATACAGCAGCTCATCAATATGGAGATGCATACTTTTTATGCATACTGTATCAGGGAGATGAAAAATCAAAAGCCGTTTATATCCAGAATCCTCTTTCAAAACTCAAACTCAAGAAACGTATCCGACAATGGGAATGGTTTTGTGATGAATATCAAGGAGATGAGATAGAAATTGGATATTAATATCTTTTCTCCAATATCCATTTTCTAAAAAATATTTTTGACCTCGAAACCACACTAAGATTTACCTACATATAGATGGTCGTTTGTAACTTTGGCTGCGCCGAAGTTGACGGATAAAGACCTCCTTTCAGTCGGCACTCCTTTGTGAAACTAAAGTTTCAGTCGTCGCAAACCGAGCTAAACACATCGCTCGGTCGGAAAACCAAAATAAATTTTGCTTTCCTCTCGTTTTGTTGTAACTTTGCATAAAAATTGGTTGATGCAGTTCTTCACGACGGTGGACA
>OMUD01000002.1 GCA_900314125.1 uncultured Prevotellaceae bacterium
CTGCGTTTGTCGCTTGAAGGATAGGCACGGCAACCCAGCATCACGTGAGCCTGATGGGTGTCACGGACCACGGTTCGATGGGTGGCTGCATATTCCATTTCTGCTTTCTCACGCACCAATACCTCCGCTTTTCCTTTGTTTTCTTGCGTATCATCGTCAATAGGTTTTAAAAAAGAAGTCTCTTTCTCAATTGTGCGTCTCACCTCGTTAAATTCGTAATCGCCGAACACGAAGAACACCATTCGTTCCGGGCGGTACATCCTATTGAAAAATTGCTGGAGGTCCTCACTGCGGTAGCCACGGACATCCTCAATCTTGCCTAAAATGTCATGACCCAACTCATGACCTTCAAAGAGCATGTCCTCAAATTCGTCGAATATCAATTCTGCTGGGGAGTCGTTGTAGCTTTCTATTTCTTCTACCACCACCTCAGCCTCTTTTTCCAACTCATGCTGCGGAAAAGTGCTGTGGAATACAATGTCGCTGATGAGGTTCACTGCCCTATGGAGATGGTCTTTCATAAAAGCGGTATAAACCACCGTCTCTTCCTTGTTGGTGTAGGCATTCAAATCACCACCCACAGCTTCCATCCTGTTGAGTATATGCCAAGAACGGCGGTGGGTGGTACCCTTAAACAGCATGTGCTCACAGAAATGGGCAATGCCGTATTCTCCCTCACGTTCATCTCTCGTACCTGCGTCAATGGCCATGCCGCAGTAAGCCACATTCGTGGGAGACGAATGGTGGATAATGCGGATGCCATTTTCTAATCTGCAGGTTTTCAATTAAATAAAGTAAAAAGCAGTTATCCATGCAGCAAAAGAGTTGCTGCTCTAATTCCTATAAACTCTCCAACATCCTCTTCAGCACCACCTGAGCAGAAATCTCGCGGTTCGCTGCCTCTGGAATCACAATGGAAGTAGGTGACTCTATCACGTCGTCAGTCACAATCATGTTTCTTCTCACTGGAAGGCAATGCATGAAGAAGGCGTTGTTGGTAACGGCCATGTGGCGGCTGTCAACAGTCCACGACATGTCCTTGCTCAGCACTTTGCCATAGTCCTCAGGACGAGTCACACCAGGGCAGCTCCAGTTCTTGGCATATATAAAGTCAGCGCCTTCAAACGCCTTCATCTGGTCGTATTCCACCTTTGCATCACCCACAAACTTTGGATCCAGTTCATAACCTTCTGGATGGGTCACCACAAAGTCCACATCAGCGGCGTTCATCCACTCTGCAAATGAGTTGGGAACTGCCTGAGGCAAGGCTTTTGGATGCGGAGCCCAGCTCAACACCACTTTCGGACGGGCACTGCGTTTGTATTCTTCTATCGTAATCAAGTCGGCAAAAGCCTGCAAAGGATGAACCGTGGCGCTCTCCATGAAAAACACCGGTTTGCCACTGTATTTGATGAATTGATTGAGAATTTTCTCTTCATAGTCGTCCTGGCGGTTCTCAAAACGGGCGAACGAACGCACACCAATCAAGTCGCAATAGCAACCCATCACCGGAATGGCTTCGAGCAGGTGCTCGCTCTTGTCGCCGTCCATGATCACACCCCGTTCTGTTTCCAGTTTCCAGGCTCCCTGGTTCACATCGAGCACAATCACATTCATTCCTAAGTTCATAGCCGCTTTCTGAGTGGAAAGGCGGGTGCGGAGACTGTTGTTGAAGAAGATGAGCATCGCAGTCTTGTTCTTGCCCAATCCCTGATATTGATAACGGTCTTTCTTAATGGATAAAGCTTCTTCTAAGGCCAACTTCAAGTCGCCTATGTCGCTCACATGCTGAAATACTTTCATAAGCCTTTATATTTTCTATAATTTTTTTATTTTTCTTACTTTTTTTTCTTGCTTCTCTTTGCAAAAACAGAATAAAACGGCTGGTCCTCCACCTGTCCTTCAAAAAACTGAGCCCATTCGGGTTTGTCTTTGTCACGTTTGCTCACCTCACTGTTTTTCTTGCGCAGTTTGGCCATCGGATCAGAGGATTTTTTCTTCTTATCACGTGCAGGTCGTTCCTGTTTTCTGTCTGTATATGCCGTTTTTCCAGAGCCTCTGCCTTTGCGGCCGCTTTCATGTTGACCGCCTGAACCCTCGTTGTCAGTAACTTCCACATTGATATAGCGGCCGTCAAATTCCTGACCGTTCAAAGCTTTCAGAATACCTTTCACTTGAGAATGTGGAACTTCAAAGAACGAAAATTTGTTCATGATGTCAATACGGCCCAAGTCGAAATGCTGGCCACGCGAACTGCGGTTTACAAAACCCATGAACTCACGCGGACGAAGTCCGTCCATCTTTCCAGCGTTGATAAACAAACGGGTGTAGCCTTCCTCTGGAGTATGGTTACGGTCGCCATGGTCGCGGCGTCGCTCTTCCCTACCCTTGCGCCCTGACTTCTTATCGTCTTTATAGTTTTTCTTGTCGTCGGGCTGGATAATCACAGGGGCATTCTTGTAATAACTCAGGAAGGCATTGAACTCACGGGAAACCACACGTTTCAGGATGTCTTCTTTCTCCATCAATTCAAACTTGCGGTAAACATCGTGGAGGAACGGAGCAATCTCGTCTTCGTCAACCTCAACCTTCTCTATGTCGTCGAGCACCTTCATCAGCTGCTTTTTGCATATCTCCTCACCTTCAGGAAGCACGCCGGCAACAAAACTCTTACCTATCTGCTTTTCGATGGCTTTCACCTTCGATTTCTCCTTCACGTGGATGATGCTGATGCTGGTGCCGCGCTTGCCTGCACGACCAGTTCGGCCACTGCGGTGGGTATAGCTTTCGATGTCGTCGGGCAGACCATAGTTGATCACATGGGTAAGGTTTTCCACATCAAGGCCACGGGCGGCCACGTCGGTAGCCACAAGCAGCTGGATGTGGTGATGGCGGAACTTGGCCATCGTCAGGTCGCGCTGAGCCTGGGAAAGCTCACCATGGAGCGATTCTGCGTTGTAGCCGTCGCTGATGAGCTTGTCGGCTATTTCCTGGGTTTCCAAACGGGTGCGGCAGAAGATGATGGCGTAGATTTCTGGATAGTAGTCGGCCACGCGTTTCAATGCGTTGTATTTGTCCTTTGCATGGACCAGATAGTAGATGTGGTTCACATTTTCAGCGCCCTCATTTCGCGAACCTACCACGATTTCCTTGGCATCATGCAGATAGTTTTTGCTGATACGCTCAATCTCCTTGCTCATCGTGGCGGAGAAAAGCAGGGTGTTGCGCTCTGAAGGTATCTGAGCCAATATCGTGTCGATACTTTCGCTGAAACCCATGCTCAGCATTTCGTCGGCTTCGTCCAAAATCACGTTTTCCACTTCGTCGAGCTTGGCTACTCCACGCTCCATCAAGTCCACCAAACGACCTGGAGTGGCTACCACAACCTGGATGCCTTTCTTCAACTGGCGGATTTGGGTCTCGATGTTGGCACCACCATACACTGCCAATATATGAAGACCGTCGATATATTTGCTGTAGGACTTCAAGTCGTCGCTAATCTGAACACACAACTCACGCGTAGGAGCCAAAACCAAAGCTTTTGGCTTGGAAGCTTCTGTCTTTTCTGATTCTGATTCCGACTGAAGGGAATAATAAACTTTCTGCAAAATTGGAAGACCGTAGGCGGCGGTCTTTCCGGTGCCCGTCTGGGCTAATGCAACGACATCGTTGTTGTTGCCTAATAAATAGGGAATCACTTGCTCCTGGACTGGCATTGGAGCTACATATCCAATCTCTTCGATAGACTTGAGGATCTCATCACAGACACCCAATTCTGAAAATGTTTTTGTCATTAATTGTTCTTTATTGCGTAAAAAAAATACTTTGAAGATGCAAATTTACGAATAAAATCCCTTTTTTTAACTATGAATAATGTAAAAACTGAAAAATATTAACTATTTTTGCAAAGTATTTCAATAAGTTACGTTTTTTTATCGTTACTTAGGGGTGATTCTCTGATTGCCCTTCATGCTACTAACACTTCTATTTAAAAACTATCATTCAATGAAAAGGGGAATCCTTTATCTCATGCTGGCAGTGTGCCTTTTTTCAGCACACAACGCCAAAGCACAGGAATATAGACGGCTTACAAACCTTCCTGCCATCTATATCAACACTTTCAATAACCAAGGGATAACAAGTAAGGACTATTACATCTATTGCACACTCTTCTATGTGGATGAGGAGGACAATGTGCTGCAGTTCGACTCCGTGGAGATCAGAGGAAGGGGTAACTCCACATGGAACTTAGCCAAGAAACCTTACAAAATCAAGTTTCATGAGAAGGAGAAATTCTTGGGTAAAGGCTATGCAAAGGCAAAGAAATGGACGTTGTTGGCCAATGCCGCCGACAAGTCGCTCATCCGAAACGCCATCACATCGGAGATGGGCAATTTCATCGGTATGAAAAACTCCCCTGCTGCCAAGTTTGTGGACCTCACGCTCAACGGGGTCTATCAAGGCAATTACCAAATCAGCGACCAGGTGGAGGTGAGGGCGCATCGTGTCAACATCATCGAACAGGATTTTCCACTCACCGAAACCAGTGATATCACTGGAGGATACCTTCTTGAGGTGGATGGATTCAAGGATGGAAATTACTTCACCTCTTCCCATAATCTGCCGATACGCATCCATTATCCCGAAGAGGATGAAATAGTGGCCGATCAGAAGAATTATATCCGCAATTATGTCAACAGATTTGAGAGTGCACTTTTCTCCGACAACTTCAAGGACCCAGAACTTGGCTATAGGCCTTATGTGGACTCATTGTCCATGGCCAATCTCTATGTAGCCACTGAAATCAGTGGAAATATCGACGGATTTTGGAGCATGTATTTCTATAAGGACCAGAATGACCCAAAACTCTATTTCGGTCCACTCTGGGACTATGACATTGCCTACGACAACGACTCTCGTATTTCTCAAACCGAGCGCCGGCTTATGGTTGACGAAGGATATGGAGAGGCAAGGACATGGTTCAAGCAGATGTGGAATGACGAGTGGTTTGCCAAACTTATCAACAAACGATTTGAGGATGTGACAACTGATGGATTGGAGGATTTTCTCTACCAAAAAATTGACAGTCTCAATGAATTGCTGCAAGAGTCTCAGGAATTGAACTATCAGAAATGGGGTATCAACAGAAGGGTGTATCATGAAATCACACTCTACTCCACCTATGAGCAATATATCACAGAGCTCAAAACATATATAAACCAGCATATTGCATACCTAAAAACCACTTTCGCATCAAGAAAACCGGCGGAACCTACACCACCGTTTGAACCGCAGGATTATTATTACAACATCATCAATGTCAATACTGGAAATGCTATCGACTTGTTGAGGGATAATAATATTCCTTATTCTCAAGAGGATATGCCTGAGCCAGGTACAGAAGTATGTTCTTGGAATCTGGACAAAGAGAGGGAAAGCCAATACTGGGAGTTTACGAAAGTGGGTGACTATTTCTTCATCACCAACCAGTTGGGACTGGCACTCAACGACCCTACAGAGGGTGTATCGACCGCAACTACCAACACAGGAACACAACTCAATGTGGCAGAGCCTGATTCAACCGACCTGAGGCAGCTTTGGACCATCACACCGCAGAATACAAATGGGCAGTATAACCTCACCAATGCCTTTACACAGCACACTGCAAATCTCAATGGCGGAAATTCAGTGAATAGGACAGCCATCCTCAGCTACACCACCAACGACAGGAACAGTATCAGTAAAAACAGGTTGTGGTACATCACCAGAACAGCTGTGCCGCTGCCTGAAAAACCGGAAGACCCTACAGGCATAGAGATGGTGAACCACAACATCACATCGGACTATGCACTTGTTTACAGCCCTGTAACCCAGCAAATCCGGTTTGCAGGAGAAAATCCAGCTGACCTCAACTTCAACGTCAGCATCTACAACATGGCGGGACAAAAAATAGATATGTTCAACGCATCCCAGCCATTCTCTGTCGCACAGCTCCCTACTGGCGTCTATATCGTCTCTTGGATGACCAACGGAAAAATAAGGTCAACTAAATTCCAAAGATAATCAATTCAAATATAATCAATAAAATGGTGGGCTTCAACCCACCATTTTTATTATTGATATTGCAAATAATCTAAAGTCTAAAATCTAAAGTCTAATTCACTTAACGCTCCATTCAAACACACCGCAGGAATATTTCTCAGGCTGCACAATCTCCAACTTCATCGAGCTGGTCTTCACAGCATCGAAATTCACTGTGTTGGCCACACCCTTGTTTGTGTTGTAGCCAGTGGCGTTCTTCACTTCCTGCCAGTTGCCAGAAGCATCTTTATAGTAGAGTTTCCAACTCTTCGGAACACTGCAGCCACCCCAAGGCTGGTCGTCAAACCAATACACCGTGCTGGTGCTCACTGTGGAAGTTTCTTTGAAGTTGTAAACCAACCACTCTGTGCTGTTCTTCTTTGGCCACCAATGGGTGTAAGGAACCGAACGGTCATCACCATCCGATGGAATCAGACGGTCGTTGATGGCGCTCAGGGCTGGAAGACGGCGGGAAGAAGCCTCTACCTTGCTTTCGGATGCCAAAGATGGTGGGAGGGCTGGACTGGTGGCGTTCAGGTCGATTGGAATCCATACCGTCATCTTGCCGTTGCCACGGTGAGCCCAGGCATAGTAAGGAATCAAAACAAGGCGCTCGTCTTTTGCGTTCAGACGACCTCTCTCATCGAAAGTGAGGGTCTGGGCATCAGTGGTGATGGTCTGTACAGTGGTGCCGCAGATTTCTTTCTCACCCATGGTGTATTGAGGCTCCTGATTCAGCAGGACACTCAGCACGTCGCATTCGTTGTCTGGCCACTCTGCACAGTACACCAGCGGTCCACGCTCAATCTCTGCACGGCCACGGTCGGCACTCACCTTGCCATTGGCTTTAACAAGACGTGGCTCCATGTCGAAATGTACATCCACCACATCACCTTTCTTCCATTTGCGGTCAATCACGAAATATCCATCCTCAAGGGTGGAGCTGACAGGTTCTCCGTTCACTTTCACGCTGTAACCCAGTTGCTTGCCATCCACATAGTTGTAGAGGTCGCTTGGAACTACCTGACCGCGTACCCAGCCTGGAATACGGATTTTCAAGGCAAACTGACTGTTGGCTTTCTTCATTGTCATTGCCACGTCGCCGTCCCAAGGGTAGTTGGTGCGCTGCTCCAATGTCACCTTCTTACCTCCAACCTCAACCGTGGTCTCATTGCCGGCGAACAGGTTGATGTAGAACGAGTTGTCCTTCACTGCATAGATATACTGAGGAAGGGATGGAATAAAGCGTGCGGCGTTGCTCGGACAGCAGGCACAGCCGAACCAAGCCTGACGCTGATGCTGACCCATACTCTGAAGTGGGTTTGGATAGAAGAACTTGCCGCCGTCGATGCTGATACCGCTGATCACACCATTGTAGAGCGTGCGCTCCAAGGCGTCATAATATTTTGACTCTCCGTGAAGGAGGAAAAGACGGTAGTTCAGATAGACCTGGGCGATTGCGGCACAAGTTTCACAATAAGCCGACATATTCGGAAGCTCGTAGTTCTTGCCGAATGCCTCACCGCTCGAAGTGGCACCCACACCACCTGTGATGTAATATTTCTTAGAGATGATGTTGTCCCAGATGCGGTCGATGGCGTCAATATAGCCTTTGTTGCCCGTCAAAGCGGCCACGTCTGCCATTCCGGCATACATATAGCCGGCACGCACGGCATGACCTACTGCCTCGTCCTGCTCCAACACAGGTTTGTGGCTCTGCGAATATTCGGTTTTGATGGTGGTGTAGCCACGCTTGTCGAGGAAGAACTTGGCCTGATCCAGATATTCTTTCTTGCCTGTGGCCAGATAAAGCTTGGCAAGTCCCATCTCGGCAATCTGATGGCCTGGAACCACACATGCCTGACCTGGCTTGTCGCCCACTTCCTTCACCACGCAGTCAGCGAACTTGCACGCGATGTCGAGCAGGCTGCGTTTGCCTGTGGCGTTGTAATGGGCTACGGCAGCCTCACATAGATGGCCTAAGTTGTAGAACTCATGACTCAGGTCCTCCACTTTCGACCAACGGGTCTTGCCTGCCCAGCCGTGAGGATGCTCCGGATTCTGAGTACGGGCAGTGTAAAGGTAGCCATCGGGTTCTTGGGCGCTGCCAATCACGGCTATCACAGAATCTACATAGGCTTCCAACTTCTTGTTTGGATAGGTCTGAAGCAGGTAGCTCGCACCTTCAATCGTCTTGTAGGGGTCGGTGTCGTCAAACGAATACCCCATCACTCCGTCAACCTTAAACACCTTAGAAGGATCTTTCAGATGTTCAGCAGCGTTGCTGAAGTTGGTGTAACGGTTTTCTGACTCGCATTTGCTGAACGCCAATGGAATGGTCACTTTCTCACTGGCTTCCAAACGCTGACCCCAAAAGGTATTCGGGGTGATTTTCACACTCGTGAAAGGTACTGGTGTGATGGGATAGCCCGACTTGTCGCTCTGGGCGGACATTCCCGTAACACTGCTCAACACCAGCATTGTCATCAATAGTTTTTTCATAATTCAGTCTATTTAATTAGTTATAAAACGTTTTTTTAATAAGCAGTCATCCATGCCCAAAACATCCGGATGGCAAAAAGCTGTCAGCCATGCAGCAACAGTGTTGCTGCCCTAATGTGCTTCCAGCCAGTTCTCACCCCAACCGCAGTCGGCAACCAGCGGAACCCTCAAGCTCACCACCTTTTCCATCTCCTCTATCACCAGTCTTTCCATCAGTTCTTTCTCTTCTGGAACCACATTGAAGTTCAATTCATCGTGAACCTGTAGGATCATCTTTGAGCGGACTCCTTCTTCCTGCATCCTTCGATCTATGGCAATCATCGCTTTCTTGATGATGTCAGCAGCGGTTCCCTGAATTGGAGCATTGATGGCGTTGCGTTCAGCATAACCACGTACAGTGGCATTGTGGCTGTTGATGTCGGGCAGATAGCAACGACGGCCAAAGAGGGTTTCGGTGTAACCCAGCTCACGGGCTTTGTTCACAGATTCCTCCATGTATTCCTTCACCTTTGGGTAGGTCTCGAAATAACCGTCTATCAACTCTTTTGCCTCACTGCGGCTCACTTCCATCCGTTCAGCCAAACCAAAGGTGGTGATGCCGTAGATGATGCCGAAATTGGCCGTCTTGGCCTTACGGCGCTCGTCACTGCTCACTTCATCCAGACTTTTCTTGTAGATCTTTGCGGCGGTGGCGCGGTGGATGTCATGACCTTCCAAGAAGGCGGATATCATGTGCTCATCCTCACTCAGATGGGCCATCAACCGGAGTTCAATCTGAGAATAGTCGGCGGAGAAGAACAGGCAGCCTAGCTCCGCCACGAATGCCTTACGCACTTCCTTACCGTTCGCATCGCGGATAGGGATGTTCTGAAGGTTAGGATCGGACGACGACAGACGGCCCGTGGTGGTCACTGCCTGGTTGTAGGACGTGTGGATATGGCCGGTCTTTGGGTTGATTAGATTCGGCAAGTTGTCAATATAGGTTGATAGAAGCTTTTTATAGCCTCTGTACGACAATATCTTTTCAATCACCGGATGCTTCCCTTTCAGGTTCTGAAGCACGTCTTCTGAAGTCACATACTGACCGGTCTTCGTCTTTTTGGCTTTCGACACAATCTTCAGGCGGTCGAACAGTAATTCTCCAACCTGCTTTGGTGAGGAAATGTTGAAACGTTCGCCAGCCAGCTCGTATATGGACTCTTCAAGAGCCGACATCTTACGGCCGAAGTCTTCCGACACTTGGCGTAGGGATTCGGTGTCAAGCACCACTCCGTTGCGCTCCATCCTGCCCAGAACGGGAACAAGCGGCATCTCAATCTCTTCGAACAACTGCGTCATGCCCGTCTCTTCCAGTTCCTTCTCCAACTTGTTTTTCAAGCAAAGAGTCACGTCGGCATCTTCCGCAGCATATTCATATACTTCTGAGGCGGCAAGGTCGCGCATGTTCTTCTGACCTTTCTTCTTCTCTCCTATCAACTCATCAATGTGAATGGTTTTATATTTGAGGTAGATTTCTGAAAGGTAGTCCATGTTGTGACGCAGTTCGGGATGAAGAACATAATGGGCCAACATCGTGTCGAACATCCGACCTTTCACTTCCACACCATATTTACTCAGCACATTGATGTCGTATTTGATGTTCTGACCAATTTTCAGAATTTCTTCGCTTTCATAGACTGGCTTGAAGAAATTAACAATTTTTAAGGCTTCTTCAAATTCTGACGGAATAGGAACGTAATATGCCTCATGTTCCTTCACACTGAAGCTTAAACCAACCAACTCTGCGCTGATAGAGTTGGTGGAGGTGGTTTCGGTGTCTAAACTTAAAAATTTTTCGGACAAGAATTTTTGAGCCAATTCTTTTATATCCGCTTCGTTTTCAACGAGATAATACTGATGAGGCGTAGTTTTTATGTCGTCGAGAGTGGCAAATTCTGACGAATTCGACCACAAGTCAGGCAAATTTCCGCTTCTCGAAGGGGTATTTTCAGTTTTTTTTGCGTCATTCTGACTAAAAACTGCTTTTTCATTTTTTCCAGCATCCGATGAGGATGAACTTCCGAACAGATCCATCATCCCGGAGTCAGAATTTTTTTTACGGCGTGTGACGGTCTCTTTCGGTTTCATCTCATCGAAAGTATCCTCTCCCCCACCCTGACCTTGCAATAAACGGTGGCTCAAACTACGGAATTCCAATTCATCGAACAAGCTGCTCAAGCGAGGAACATCTTTCTCCTCTTTCTTCAGAGATTCCAGTTCGATGTCAACGGGTACGTCAGTTTTGATTGTGGCAAGAAATTTAGACAATACAATCTGATCATGATTCTCCTCCACATTGCTCCGCTGCTTGCCTTTCAATGCTGCGGTGGAATCGAGAAGGTTCTCAACGGAGCCAAACTCTTTAATCAGTTTCACTGCCGTTTTCTCCCCCACCCCTGGACATCCAGGGATGTTGTCGGAGCTGTCGCCCATCAATCCTAACAGGTCAATCACCTGAAGCGGATTGTCGATGCCGTATTTCTCACACACCTCTTTCGGACCGAGCAGTTCAAACGGTGTGTCCCCCTTTCCAGGACGATACATCCAGATGTGATCGTCCACCAACTGGCCGTAGTCTTTGTCAGGGGTCATCATATATACTTCCAATGAATCACTGGCAAAACGTTTAGCTAATGTGCCAATCACGTCGTCGGCCTCGTAATTCTCCACCTCTATCACGGGAATACGATAGCCTTCAATGATGGATTTGATATAGGGAATGGCAAATCGGATGTCTTCGGGTGTCTCCTCGCGCTGGGCTTTATATGCAGGATATAGTTTATGGCGGAAGGTACCTCCTTTCGGGTCAAACACCACTCCGATATAGTCAGGATTTTCTCGCCGAAGTACCTCTTCCAAGGTGTTCACAAAACCCAGTATGGCAGAAGTGTTCTGACCTTTGCTGTTGATTCGGGGAACACGGATAAACGCATAGTAAGCACGGTAAATCAGTGCGTAGGCATCTAAGAGGAAGAGCTTCTTCATATATATGAAAATCAGTTAGTATAGTGCACAAAAAGGGATATATCTGACATTGTGAAGTGCTTATATATCCGAAAATTAATTTATTTTGTAAAGATAGTGATTATTTTTTCATCTTCACATATTTATTTGCTAATTTTGCATAAATTTTCGTTTTATGGCAGAACAATTACAAAATATGTTCCATTTGGTTGAGCAGGAAATGGAGGCCTATAACCGCACGTTTGAGTCCTACATGATGACTGACAATCCCCTACTCCACTCCATCCTCACCAATATGTCGGAGCACAGAGGAAAAGGAATGCGTCCACTCATCACCATTCTTTCTGCGAAACTTTTTGGTAACGTCCAGGAAATCACCTATCACCTGGCTGCTGCTTACGAGCTTTTCCATAACGCTACACTGATCCACGACGATATTATCGATGAGAGCGACACACGACGTGGGCAACCTTCTGTCTATAGCTTGTTCGGAAGTAGAATTGCGGTGTTGGCAGGTGATTATGTGCTCACCAATGCCCTTATCTCTTCCATCGCCACACAGCGAATTGATCTGATGGAAGAGGTTTTCAGGGCTTCGCGCGGATTGGTTGATGGAGAACTTTTCCAACTCTACAACATCAGCCTTGAAGAAATCTCTGAACAGAATTATTTCGATATCATCAAAAAGAAAACGGCTATCCTCTTTGCGTCTTGTGCCAAGTCTGGAACGATGACTTCGACTGACAATCCTGACGACATTAACCGAATGGAACAGTTCGGAATGCTTGTCGGAATGTGTTTCCAAATTAAGGATGACATCTTCGATTATATCGCAGGTGACGAAATCGGAAAACCTCGCGGCAACGACATGCTCGAAGGAAAACTTACGCTTCCTGTCATTCATGTCCTGCTTAAATCAAATAACGAGGAAATGCTGCAGTTGGCAAGAAAAGTGAAAGAAGGAACCGCAGACAAAGAAGAAATCGCCAAACTGGTGACCTTCACCATCGATAATAAAGGTATTGAATATGCTTGCCAAGTAATGGATAACTTTGCTCAAGAAGCCCGTAAAATCATTGATTCCTATCCATTATCACCGGTAACTAATGCTCTCCATTCCTATATAGATTATGTAGTAAAACGCAATTTCTGATAATTCCTAATTCATAAAAAAAGCCATCCA
>OMUD01000150.1 GCA_900314125.1 uncultured Prevotellaceae bacterium
TGCAAATCATCTCTATGGTGAGGTCAATCTTGCTCATGGAATACTCATCAATACGCCTCTGTATGGCAATGTCATCATCCCGTTCTATGGTGTATCTTCGGGAAAGTTCCTTCCCGCTCATTCCATAGTTGCCCTTCCTGCCCTTCTCGCCCAGGATGGCAAAATCGAGCAGCATCTGACTGATGCCGTCAGTGATGCCGAGAAAGAGTGCCTTGAAGCCGAGGATGCTGCGGTGCTCGAGATGGGAGTGGACACGCCCGATGTTCTCCATACGGCGTCCCGTCTTGGGGAAGTCCGTGTCATCAACCATCAGGCAAGTATCGTCAGACTTATGGTCACTGCGGATGATGACCTTAGTCCAAAGCTGGCAGACGATGTGGCACATCAGCTTGCGCCAGTCGGTACGGCCATCGTTGAGAAACTCATAGAACACATCTTTACGACAACCAAGCTTGCCGCCTAACGGCGAGCCATAGATATTGAAAGGATTACGAATCATGAAACAAGGACATACCAACAAAAGCTGGAACACCTGCAGCAGCGAGTACTTGCTGTTGCAGCGGCTCTTACGACCGAAGAGCGTCCATTCGTTCATTCTTATACCCTTAATCACGTCCATGATCGCAAACATTGCATGGTCAGAATCACTTTTCTTGAAAAATGTGCTTATCTCTGACAGAAATTTTGTAACTTTGTGCATTGGCATTGGTGTAATGAGTCTTTTGTTTTCGTACCTTAAAGTTACTCATTTCTTGCGACATACGCAAGTAACCAATGCCTTTTTTGCTCCTATATAGTCACGTTTTTATTAACTTCCGAAACTTCAATTAATTTATTATTCCTTTTCTATATCTCTCCGCCCCTGGATTACTTCTTTTCTGTTTGGATTACTTCATCATAGTTGGTAGTTTGTTTCTTAGCTTAACTCCTCCTTTTTCGTTCCTGAGACGGTTCTTTTTGAGCATTATTATCAAAGATGTTACTCCTTATTGAGTTTGTCTTTTCCGTATGTATAATCCCCGAGTGCAAAATTACCAAAAAAAAATAAAAAATTCTATGCTCATGCGAACAAAATTTATCCTTTGCACCTCTCACATATGCCTTATGCGAACATTGCTTTTGCCGAAACAAACATCATTGTGCGTGTTTCTATCGTTTTAGCAAAAAAAATGTGCAAAATATGGAATTTTCTTTTTTCTTTATGGACATTTCCTTATCTTTGCTTTTGAAAACCAAATCTATCAAGGGGACTATGTATAAATTAAGTGAGTACATACCTACAATCACTGGAAAAACACATGTGGATCTGATGGTCGAAGATTTCTTCTGCCTTGAGGCTGACAAGGAAAAAGCCAAGGCTATGGGCAGGCTGGAGGACGCCGTGGAAGCCTATGGCTACACACTTGTGGTGAAGGGAACGCTTATAATCAACTACAACCAACATCTGTTCACGCTGAGCCAAGGCGACATTTTCCTCTATTCGCCCGGATTCAGGGCGTCTCTTGAGGCGGTGTCGGACGACTACTATGGATATTGCCTCATCGTAGATGAGAATGTGGCGCTCAGCAACTCAACCGTCAGAACTGTGGTCTGCAAGGCGGGATATCCCGTGGCGGAAGCCATCAATCCGGTTCTCCACCTCTCCGAAAACCAAACACGTGCCTTCCTGTCAAGGATGAAGGAAATGGAGAACTCGCAAAGCCCGCAAACCCTCTTCAGGACCGACAGGCTCAGACTCCTCTATTCCCTCTTCATTCTCGAACTCATGGAGGTTATCCAGAAACGAAAGGAAAATCCTGTGGTCAGCGTCACCACATCAAAGGCCTTTCTCGATTTCCTGACCCTACTCACCCATAATTTCACCGTGCACCACGACATCGCTTTCTATGCCGACCAACTCTGCATCACGACCACCCACCTCTCTCGCATCGTGAGGCAAATCACAGGAAGAACCGTGGTCGATTACATCAACCGGATGCTCCTCATGGAGGCATCGTGGCTGCTCCAAAACACCAGTCTCAGCATCCAAGAAATTGCGGAACGACTCAATTTCGCCACGCAGTCCACCTTCACCCGCTTCTTCTCCCGACT
>OMUD01000121.1 GCA_900314125.1 uncultured Prevotellaceae bacterium
CCCCTCGGAGTGCCGCATCCGGGTTAGTTCTATGGATTCTTTTCCTGTCAGATGCTCTATGTCGAGACGAATCATCACCATTCGGTCCAAACCTTTCTTCAACTCGGCTTGCAGACTTTCCTCATGGTTGGGGTAATAGCGGTTTCCAAGTTGGCGGGCTGCTTTCAATTTCTCTTCAGCATCTTCAATCAGCCGGATACGGCCAAAAGCTATCACACTCCGATAGTAGGTGGTGTATTCCTCAGGTTGAACCTGATCTTGTTCAACAACACAGAAGGAGGCTTTGTCATGATGTTTGATAGCATCAATCTTGTGACCGCTCAATGCGCTGTGAAAATAAAGTGTGCCATCTGAATATACATAGCTGATGGGCACTGCGTAGGGGTAGTCGTCGTCACCAAGCAATCCCAAAGTACCTGAGGTGCATTTCTTCAATATGCCAATAGCTTCTGCATCGGAAAGCTGCTGGCGCTTACGTCTCATTGCTCTGAATTCATCCATAATGCTATTCTGTTTCTTTTGAAAGCAAAAGTATGAATTTCTTTTTATTGTGCCAAGTTTTCTTTTGATGTTTTTATAAGTAATTTCTGACTGATAATGATTGAATAATAGTTCATACGCTTGTGATTTTGCAATTATTCTGCAAAATATTAAAATATCGACCAAATAAATGTCAAGAAAACTTAATTGATGTTTGTTAAGAATGTATTTCCGTGAATAATCACTATATTTGTATTTCAAGCAGAAACAATTCTGCTTGAGTCTAAATAATTATAGAGATAAAACTTATGCTTAAGAAATTTTTGATTTGCAGCCTTTTGGCTTTTTTGAGTCTGTCAAATGCTTCCGCACAGACGGTTTACGATTTTAAAGTAACAAATGATGAGGGTAAGGAAGTGTCCCTGTCTGACTACAAGGGTAAGGTGATGCTCATTGTGAACACGGCCACCCGTTGTGGTTTCACTCCTCAGTATAAGGAACTCGAGGAATTGTACCAGAAATACAGTCAGAGTGGGCTTGAAATCCTTGATTTCCCTTGCAACCAATTCGGACAACAGGCTCCGGGCTCGATTGAGGAAATCCATAATTTCTGCACGGCCAATTTCAACATTCATTTCCCACAGTTCGACAAGATTGACGTGAATGGTGACAATGCTCA
The DNA here is from genome assembly GCA_900314125.1 of uncultured Prevotellaceae bacterium. GTDB lineage: Bacteria > Bacteroidota > Bacteroidia > Bacteroidales > Bacteroidaceae > UBA3839. The sequence goes on from OMUD01000121.1 coordinate 1,160, forward strand.
CCCGCTCTTCACATACCTCAAATCAAAACAGGCTTTTGGTGGATTTGATTTGAATGAGCGACTGGGAAAGCTTCTCGACGACATGATGAGGAAGAAAGACCCTGAATTTGACAAGAATCCAGACATTAAGTGGAATTTCACCAAGTTCCTTATAGACCGTCAGGGAAATGTCATTAAGCGATTTGAACCAACGGATAAAATGGCTGATGTGGAAATGGAAATTGCCAAGGCGCTGAACAATCAATAAGTATAAATAGCCTTTTCCGTAGGAAGGTGGAAATCCTTCTATTGAATATAATATCCACCCGTGCATCAAGTATCTATTGATTTGATGTGCGGGTGGATATGTGTTTATTAAGGGATTTCTTGTACTTACCAGGGAAATAGAGTGCTTATTCTCCCATGATGGTGGCGACAATTTTCCGGGAGCCCCCATAATTGCGGAACTCGCAGAAATAAATGCCTTGCCAGGTCCCTAAGTTTAAATGTCCGTCTGTAATGGGAATCGTCAGGCTCACACCGCTCAATACCGATTTTGCATGGGCTGGCATATCGTCTGACCCTTCCAATGTGTGCTGATAGTCGGGGCTGTTTTCTGGTACAAGACGATTGAAAATGGTCTCCATGTCAATTCGGACATCAAGATCGCAATTCTCATTGATACTCAGGCCGCAGCTGGTGTGCTTGGTGAACAAATGGAGCAAACCGGTCTTGGGAAGTTTGGGAAGCTGACGCATAATATCACCTGTTACAAGATGAAAACCTCTTGACATCGGACGTAGCGTGATTTCAATCTGATATATCATTAGAACTTTCTTTTTGGTGTATGATTGAAAAGAAAAATCCACTGAGAAGGTTTTCGGAAGAATGCCTCCTCGGTGAATATCATGCATCGTAAATTTGTTATTTAGTGGATATCTCAAACTGTGGGGCAGGAATACCTTCTTTATTGTAAAGGGATGGCTGTGGATAGTCGTCCCAACAATAGCGGACTGTTGTTGATTCCAAACCTGAAGGCAAGGTGATGCAGATTTGATGACTTCCTGAAATTTGAGCATCGGCCCATTGGTATTTGCCATTCACTTTGATGGCAAAATCTTTCAGGCCATTCCCACGGACTTCCAGTTCTCCGCTTTCTTTAGAGAATGTGAGAATCGCCTGACCGTCTTTCACCTCAGCCATTATTGGTGTAGGACCGCTGCTGACAAGTTTTTTCTCTTTATAGGCCAGTTTCTCCATCTGAAGAGCGGCACGGAGGCCTGCGGTCTTCTTGTCCTGAGGATGGATGTCATTGTATTCACCTGTGTCGATGGTAGGGGCCAATGCGGAGTTCGGAATATTCTGGGAAGCCAGATATTGCTGATGGCGGATCTGAGTCCAACCTGTTTCTACTGGGTGGTCGTGGCGGCTCATATAGCCGGGAAGCTGCATGATCACGAATGGCAGCTCTTTTCCGAACTGCTGACGCCAAGCACCCACCATTCCTTTGAGCAATGAGGCGTAAGTGCGGGTGTTGCCTTGATTCGACTCACCCTGATACCACAGGATTCCTTTGAAGGCAAAGTCCTGAAGGGGAGCGATCATGGCATTGTACAGACCGGTGTTGCCATCAACGAAATAGGTGGAGCCGGGCTTGCGAGGCATGATGCTGCCCACAGCCATCTCCAACGTCGTGCTCAATGGAATCACCTTGTCACCGATTTCCAACTGGTAGAGTTTGCCTTTCGTGAAGTTCGCACGGCCACTTTGTGACATCAGATGAACCACAATGTCGTTCTTGCCCTCATGCAGAATACCTTCCTTCACTTTATAGATGCGTGGGGGATATTCGTATGTGGTGTTGCCAACATACTGGTTGTTCACATAGATGGTGTCGGCGTCTTTCATTGCACCGAAACGGAGGGTGGCGGCTTGACCGCCCATACCTGAAGGCACAGTCACTGTGGTGTGGAACCAGAATGAGCCGTTCTTGCCTTCACTCCAGTTGCTGAACATATCTACTGGCTTCCATGATGCAAATGAGTAACCGTCTTGTTTCCAAACATTGACAATCGTGTCGGCCGACATCATCTTTCGCTCCCATTGCATTCCTGCCGCATTCTCTAATCTGCGGATGGAGTCAGGCCAGTTCGTTTGATGATATTTGGGCTTTTTCAATTCTTCTGCGTAACCGTCGTAGGTGGCTAACACCTCATGCGGCATCCATGCCTCCACGCGGGTGCCGCCAACAGAGGAATTGATGATGCCTATTGGAACATGATACTTCTCTTGAAGGTTGCGGGCCATGAAATAGCAGATGCCGCTCACCTCTGCGCAGTTTTCAGGAGTGATGTCCTGCCACGGGATCACTTGCACATCGTCGTTCGGACGTACATAATTATATTGGTGAGGGAATTTCAAATATCGGATTTGGTCATTGCGGTAGTCTTTCACTTCATTTTTCACCACATCCATGCAGCGGCGGATGGGAAGTTCCATGTTTGATTGACCAGAGCAAAGGAACACATCGCCAACCAACACATTCTTTATCTCAACTTGTTCACGACCGTTGCTGATGGACAGCACGTAAGGCCCCCCTGCTTTCTGTTTCGGGAGATAGACTTTCCATTTGCCTTCTGTATCTGCCTTGCTTTGAGACTTTTTGCCGTTCAAGCTGACAAGGACATTATCGCCTGGAGCGGATTTGCCCCATACAGGAATTTTGCTGTCACGTTGAACAACCATTCCGTCTGAGAAGAAGCGGGGAAGACGGATCTGCTGGCCATTAACCATTATGACATGGATGGACAGCGATAAGAGGAAAATGATGATTCTTTTCATTTGTTATATAATATTTTGTGAATTGTATGCAATTCTAGTTAGACCGCATTTCCACAGAGTAATCCTTGTCTATGCCTTCCACGTGCAGTTTCAGCATGATCCGACCGGATTTCCGCGTACTTTGAACTACAGCGTAGGCTCTGCCGAAATGGGTGATATCTTCAGTGCTCGTGAAAGGGGTGGTGCGGCGGAGGTCATTGTTGATCAGGCCGATGAGCTTGCCTTCACCTTCTATCTCTCCGCGGATGCGCAACTCTTTGTGAGGAACTGGAATGCCGTTTTTATCTACAAGCTCTAATTGAATATAGCTCAGATCCTGTCCATCAGCTCTCAATTCCGTGCGGTCAGCCCTAACCTTCAAATCTGTTGGATCACCGGCTGTCCGCAAGTCGTAGTAAGCCACAGTGTCTGTGCCGTTGATGCCCTTGGCTTCAATATGGCCTGGAGTGTATGGCACATGCCAGATAATCGTGTGGTTGGGAAAGGATGAAGTCTCTTTCTCACCCATCACCTTGTTGTTGATCACCAACTGAACTTTCTCGCAGTTCGTGATGGTCTGAACTTCCATCACTAAGCCTTCATAACGGAACGGAAAGGTCCAGCGGCTGTCCATGTTAGGCCATTGCCATAAATCCCGGCCGTGGTCGATGTCAAGACCCTCGTCGCGCACGGCGATGCCGACAACTGGTTTTTCCTTGTTCCAAATGCTGCGGTGCCATAAACCCTGGGCTTTTTCACGTCCTGATAAGTCTATCAGCCCCGTTGGCCAGCCGCAGCTCGGCCAGCCAGCCTCACCCACATAGTCCTGGCCAGTCCACAGAAATCCACCGGAAATGAAGTCGTTGGATTCTATGATGTTCCAGGGGTTGTTCGTGTCGTAAGCGCGGATATTGCCTTCGGCACCACAATAATAGGGAAGTTCCTCGGTCACGATAAACTTTCGTTCCGGATATTTTTTATGGTCACTCAGCATACGGGCTTCAAGGTAGTTATAACCAACAACATCGGTCACACCGCTGAATTTGCTCTGGTGGTTGTTCTGACAGGCCATGCAAACTTGACGGGATGGTTCCAGACGGTGGACAAAGTCCTGAAGCATCTTTGCGCGCTCCACACCTTCGTCGCTCTCAAGCCATGCCTCCTGAAGCTCATTGCCTATGCTCCACGCCACAATGCTGGGGTGGTTGCGGTCGCGGACAATCATATTCTTCAAGTCCCGTTCCCACCATTCGTCAAAATATTCTTTGTAATAGCCGGATTTCCACTTGTCAAAGGCTTCGTCTATCACCACAAAACCCATTTCGTCGCATAAGTCCAAAAATTCAGGAGCGGGTTGGTTGTGTGAGCAGCGGATGGCGTTTACACCATAATCTCGGAACATCTCCAACCTCCGTTCCATGGAGCGGAGTGGGAGGGCGCTTCCAAGACAACCATCATCTTGGTGAAGACAGAATCCTTTCAGCTTCAGCGGTTTGCCGTTCAACAGAAAACCGCGGTCACTCGTGAACTC
>OMUD01000087.1 GCA_900314125.1 uncultured Prevotellaceae bacterium
TTTTCACTCGACTAAAATTCAAAAATCGACTCGACATAATTTTTAGAACCCACCTTTATCAATTAAAACAACGCACGCAGGCGCAGGCCTGCGTGCGTAGAACATTTTATTTCACAAGAACTTTCCTTACTTTACCATCAGCCATCCTTACGATGTTGATGCCTTTGGTCAATTCGTTCTGGCGGATGCCCTGCAGGTTATAAATCTCCACCGGCTGGCTTGTCGCCATATCGCCATTGATGAGGTCGATGGCTGTAGGGTCATTGATTTTGTTGATCTTACATTCGGCAAGCAGATACTCATCATAGACAGAGCTGTTGCTCTTGTTGATGAAGCTGATGATATAATTTCCAGCCGTCTCGATCTTGAACTCCAACTCGTAGTTCTTGGCTGAAGTGATATTGCCAGCAGTATTACCGTTCACATTCGGTGCGGAAGTATAGGTGTCGGACTCAGCAATCACATTGTCTTTCGCATCGAGAATCCGAGCCTGATATTTCGGAGACTCTTTCCATGCCGCATTGCAGAATGTGAGCTTGTAGTCACCCGGTTCAAGCTTAAGCGGGAATCCAGACAGTCTTCCATATTCGGCGCAAACCTCTCGCCAATAGAGCGCCTTGCCCTGATGTCCGCTGAATCCACTGAAGGTACGTGCTCCATAGCTGAAGGAGTTAGGATATTCATGCACCTCATTGTTCTCCTGCACGCATCTCCATCCCGGAGGGAGGGTTCCTGTGAGCACATCAGTTAGGTCGAGGTTGTATTCGAGAGTTGTGTCGGCAAAAATCGGCTGAAGGGTTACGTTGTCGTCCGGCATGGTGAAGCCATAGGTATCGTCGCTTACCGTGATTCCTCCATGGATAATATTCCATCCCGCCAGCTTGTAGCCTTCGTCAGGCACCACAGTGAGTGTGACAGCCTCTCCTTCCGCAGCCTCTTCCACAGATGCGGTCACCGTACCATGCTCTACGTTTTGAACCGTCACCTTAAACTTTTCCTCCTCCACGTCAGCCGGACGGTAGTAAATATTGTCGATATACATGGCAATACCGTTGCTGTTCATGATATAGAAGGTGTTGTTGCCTTCCTTGAGTGTGGCGTCGAACACGACGGTTTTCCATTCGTTGTCAGCAGTCTTCTCAATCTGGAGTGTGCTGCGCACCGCATTGACTGTGGTATAAAGTCTTCCGACCTTAGCCGTGTTCATATACCTGATGCCAATCTTGTAGTCGCCCGGATGCTTGATATTGACGATATGCTTGAGCGCTCCAGCTGTGTTGGTGCCCATGTCGGCAAATCCGTTTCCGGCATGTCCCCGAACATTCGGATACCAGTTGTAAGGGTCAGTCACACAGCTTTTAATGCTCTTATAGTCCATATCCTCCGCCTCGATGACGATTTTTCCATAGAAATCCTCAGGCTGCTTAGGCAGTTCGGCTGTGAGCGGCGTGTTCGGCACAAGGTCTGTCAGTCGGTCCGTACCCTCACCAGCGCAGTTGATGGTGACATCGATTGGTCCGTTGTGTTTCACATTGAGCGTGAAGGAGTGCTCCTCTTCATTCCATTCCTTAGAGATGGAGAGCGTTGCCTGTGCCCGTTTCTTGTAGGTGTAGGTAGGTTCTTCCACAGCACCTTTGACTACAATCTTGTCGAGTTGCACGGCAGTGGTGTCCGACCTGTAGTTGTTCAGATAGAAATCGATATGGTCAGCATACTCATGAACAATGCCAGTAGAGAGCTTACCCCAAGTGAGTTCCAGCTGCTCGCAGGTGTTGTATTGCAACGGAATGGTTGCTGTGGCCGTCTTCTTGGAGTTCATGTAGGTGTATGGCGTATAGGTGACCAGCTGGTTCTTATAACGGTTGACATAAAGGTCGCCTGTGCTCACCACTGGATAATACTTATTGAATTCCAATACTTTTCTCGACTGCGTGGTCCATCGTGTAGCATACTCCGTCTTATACACCTTCACAGGAATTGACTTAGCTTGGTCATCGTAGAGTCCGATACATACCGGGATGGTTCCATAACGTCCAGTTTTCTTGAAATAGCAGAAGTTGTCCATCCACTGTCCGTTACCACGGTTGAACGGGTCGGTCTGCTTGTAGAGACCGTCGTAAAGGCCACCCCAAGCAGCATATTTGTTCTCATCATTACCCGTAGTAGCATCGTTGATAACAGCGATTTTTGTGTTGGCCACCACCTCCTCGCGTGAAGGGATATACATGGTTCCGTCGATGATTTTGCGGAACATGTCGATCCATGCGTTGTCGAATCCCGGGAATGTTCCCCAGTTTCTTCGGGTATAGCCGCTGACTGTGGAATTGTTGAGGTTTTGGAAATCGGAAGTCCAGATCAGCTCCGGTCCATCCCACACGGCACCTCCGTTGACACAGGTCTGCTCCATGACCGTACCGATACCGGCAGCCTCAGGATATTTCTTACCATGACCTTCACCAAGCAATGCGTCGAGGGCTCCGTTCCATCCGCAGTTGTCGTAGCGCACACCATAGTTCTTGGCCAGACCTGAGATGAATGGTGAGAAAGTTACACTCTCATTGTTGTAGAAGCAAGAAGAAGTGGTGTACTTATAGAGCCAGAGAATTGCGTCCGGATACTGACGGCAGGCATTGAGCAGGCTGCTGTTGCGCTTCATCATGCCGACAGGGTTGAGTGCATGTGACCATATATTTCCGCAGAAAGAGATGGTGAGGAATCCTCCATACTTATGGTGCATCGGCACGAGTTTGGCAAAGAGGGCAATACGGGAAGCCTGAGAAGAGGAACTCTTGTCGTTTACCTCGTCGAATCCCCAGAACTGCTCAGCATAGTTCCATCCGAGGAAATTAGGATATTGCTTGAAGAAATACTCAAAGGTCTCAAGGTCGTTATCCTGTATGTGGGTGTGACCTCCCGATGCCGGTTGGCAAGTAAACCAAAGTCCGTTTGCCTGACAGACGGACGCCCACGACTTGTAGGTCTTGACTGCATTCTGCGGCATTTTATAGACATTCTTCTCCGTGTCGTACTGGCATGAGAGAGAAAGGTTCATGCAGACGAACGGCTTGATGTCGTCGGGCACGAGGTCGATGATTTTCTGTGGGTCGGCCTTGTTCCACACATCCACATGGATGAGCCAGAGTGGATGTCGGTTGTCAACAGGTCTGCGCTGTTGCGCATTCAGAGAAAGCGATGCCGTCAGCAGGAGGAGCAGCATCAAAACACGGTTGAGTTTGTTTGTTTTCATAAATCTGCGTTATTATTGTGATTGTTTTTCTGATGCAAATTTAAGCATAAAAAGACATTTATAATAATAAGGTTGTAACAAATCTTTTACCGCATCAATGTTGATTTATAAAATGTAACCTGCCAAAAAGGACATGTAACATTGAGGTATTATCTTTACTATTATATGAAGCACAAAAAAGCCGCATGAATGATGCGGCTGAAAGCTGGTACAGAAGTTATTTCCGTTTGACGGTGACGATGTCGTCGGGCTTGCGGTCAGCTATATTGATGTCATAGCCGACACCTTTAGGCAGCGTGAAACGGAACTCAAAATGTCCGTCTTTCCGTTTCCATTCCGACACAACATCGCCATGAGGAGTATGAATTTTGGTGCGTGTCCAGTTGATCCTTGGTTGAAATGCCAGTGAGGGATGGTTGTCGGGACGGCGGTCGGCATGCGGAGCGAGTATGATTCTTCCAAATCCAGGCTCAGCCGGCTGTATTCCAGCCATATATGCATAGAGCCATTCCGCCACTGCCCCGTAAGCATAATGGTTGAACGAATTCATATTCCACGGATGCTTGTGGAACCCCGCTTCGCGGGTGTAGGAATCCCATCGTTCCCACACAGTGGTTGCTCCTTGGTCGATGCTGTAGAGCCATGATGGATTATTGCGTTGGAGGAGAAGTGCATACGCCAGGTCGTCCATGCCATAATCCGAAAGTGTCTCACAAAGTATGCCGGTACCTACAAATCCCGTCGAAAGCCGGTAGCCGTTCTGCTCAATCTTCTGCCGAAGTTGCCGGCAAGCGGTTGAAACAGCTTGTTGAGGCAGAAGCTGGAAGCGGAGTGCGAGCAGGTATGCCGTCTGAGTGGTGGCTTTCAGTTCCCCTGCTGCATTGAGATAGCGTTGCTGGAATTCCTTCCTGATTTCCTCATATAGTGTTTTATAGTGGTCCGCATCCTCGTGATGTCCAAGAACCTTGGCCGTCTTTTCCATAAGCCGAGCCACGTATGCATAGTATGCCATAGCCACATACCGACTGTCGAGCGGATCATAGGCGAGCCAGTCACCAGTGGCTGTTCCTGCCCCTATATGACTATAGGTCACCCCATCCACAGTCTCCTGCTGTGTGGTGAGCCACTGCATCCATCGGCTCATGCTCTGGTAGTTCTCAGAGAGGATGGTCTTGTCGCCCGTCATCTCATACACATTCCAAGGTACAATGACTCCCGCATCGCCCCATGCCGCCGTTCCAAATCCCCAGAAGTTGTCGAACGGCGCGATGTCAGGATAGGCGCCATCCTCCCGCTGTGAGTTCCTCATGTCCCTCATCCACTTGCGGTAGAAATCCTTAACATCCGACTGATAGAGTGCGGTGCGTGAGAAAATCTGAGTGTCGCCCGTCCATCCCAGCCGCTCATCGCGCTGCGGGCAGTCGGTGGGCACACTGAGGAAATTGCCACGCTGTCCCCACCATATATTGCTGTAGAGTTGGTTGACCGAAGCATCGGAACATTCAAACTCACCCCATTCTTGGATATCGGAACCAACTACCTGCCCGACGAGGCGTTGGATTTCCACTTCATCTGAAGCTGTGATGCTGACGTATCGGAATCCCATGAAGGTGTGGTGCGGACGGTATTGTTCTCCTTTGCTGTCGCCTCGAAACGTGTAGTTGATTGTGGCGTTGGCGGTGCGCAGGTTGTAAGTCCACACACTTCCACCCGGCCCGTCGTCAAGCCGTTTTTTGTCGCCATTGAAATTGAGCATTTCTCCATGCCGGAGTGTCAAGGTGGTGCCAGAAGCCGCTTTGGCGTCGAACCACATCCAGCCCACCATGTTCTGGCCAAGGTCAACCACCGCCGTCTCACCTTTGTGGAGCACGAACGGCTTGTCGCCCACGGTTCTGTCCACATCGATTTCCCCATAATCCGTACCAGTAGCTTTTGTTTTGCTGTAGATTTTAACTGAGAGGGGATGTCGCCAGAGTTTTTTATCGCGGATTCTGACTTCCGGCCCTTCGAACGGCACGACCCTCACGGGCAAGGTTTCCTGAGTCGTGACCCCATGCCATTCGGTGGGAGTGACCCGTGCATCATAGGTTTCTCCAAGATAGATGTCGCCCAGCAGCAGCGGTCCCTTGTCGGACTGGCTCCAGGAGTTGTCAGTCACTGCCAGTGATTCACCTCCGTCTTTTATCTCCGCCTTGAAATAGAGGGGCTGGTTTTCTCCGTATGCATTCCGGCTGATGGGTCCTGCCCACCACCCTGGGCTGAGCTGCACGATGATGACGTTTTCGCCTTTCCGAAGTGTCTTGGTAATGTCGATGGTCTGGTACGTGACCTCCTTGCGATAGTCTGTCCAACCTGGTTTGAGTTCGTGCTGAGAGACCTGTTGTCCATTAACCGTGATGTCATAAATGCCCAATGCGGTGGCTTCCACAACAGCCTTCGACGGCACTTTTCCCAAAGTAATCACTTTCCTGAGCATCGGCAAAGCTCTATCCGCATTCCGCTCACACCGAATCCACTCCGCCTTATCTGACAGAGCGAACATGTTGGCAGCGCAAAGAGAAAGCGCCAACAACATAATGGATTTCCTAACAACGTATTTCATGATGACCATATTACTTATTATCTGAAACATAAATCACATGCAAATATAACGAAAAATTCAATAAAATTCACTATATTTGCACCTCATTCAACTTATGGAACATATCATTCCTATAAAGATTAGAAGAACTATGCTACGCAATATCATCTCCCCCAATGAACTGAGCCAGTTGCGGAAACTGCTCGATGAGAGTCGGAATGTGGTGATCACCTGCCACACCAGTCCCGATGGTGACGCTATCGGCTCCTCGTTGGCCATGTATGAATACCTCACCCGCAAGGGAAAGAATGCCAAAGTGGTGGTGCCAAACTATTTTCCCGACTTTCTGAAGTGGATGCACGACGCCGATAAAATCACGCTGTATGACCGCCAGCACGCTCTCTCGAAGTCGTATTTTCAGATGGCTGACCTGGTGATTGCGCTTGACTATAACGCTTTGAAGCGCATCGACGAGCTTGCGGTTCCTTTCCGCTATTGCCGCTGCAAGACGCTGATGATTGACCATCACGAAAGTCCGGAAAAATTTTGCCAGTTCCAGTTGTCGCGCCCAGAGATGAGCAGCACCTGCGAGTTGCTCTACCGCCTGTTTGTGGCACTGGGAGAGGAGAAGAACATCAACCTCCATTGTGCCGAAGACCTCTATGCCGGCATGTGCACCGACACAGGGCGGTTCACCTACAACTCCAACGACCCCGAGATTTACATGATCATAGCGGGTCTGATGAAGAAAGGGATTGACAAGGACCGCATCATCCGCAATCTCTACAACCAGAACACCGAAGGACGTTACCGCCTAATGGGACATATCCTGCTGAACAAGCTGGAAGTGAACCAAGAGCTCCACGCCTCCATCTTCAGTGTGGAACGTGCAGAGCTGAAACGTTTCAAATACTTGAAGGGCGACGCCGAAGGGATTGTGAACATACCTTTAGAGATCAAGGGCATGAAAGTGTGCATCTCGCTGCGTGAGGACACGGAGAAAGACCAGATATTCGTGTCGATCCGCAGCTTCGATGATTTCCCCGCCAACGAGATGGCTGAAAAGTTCTTCAATGGCGGCGGTCATTTCAACGCAGCCGGCGGCCGTCTTTACTGCAAGATGCCGGAAGCTTTAGAAATCGCGCATAATGCGGTGGAAGCCTATAGGGAGAAGCTGGCAGACCCCAAAAGCGAGTGATTTTTTGCCACTCCCCTATCCTTTCCCGCTTTATTCAGTTATTTGTTGCCGTCATTTGACATCTCTTCTTTATCCTTTATTTCCTGAATGGCAGGCCTTTACGTCCATATTCCTTTTTGCGCTTCCCGCTGCATCTACTGCGATTTCTTCTCCACCGTCCGCCTGGAAGAACGCGAGCGGTATGTAGATGCATTGTGCAAAGAACTGACGGACCGTCTTTCTTGTTCTCCTTGGAACACTCAAACCTCTTTCCAAACCATCTATTTAGGTGGAGGCACCCCAAGCCAGCTCACCCATGAGCAATTAAGCCGGCTGTTCGACCACATTTATTCCTCATGCTCCATTGAACCAGACGCAGAAGTGACGATGGAATGCAACCCCGAAGACATTGATCATGAATTTTTGACAAAATTGCGCCATTTGCCAGTGAACCGCCTGAGCATGGGTGTGCAGACGTTCGATGATGAACGTCTCCGCTTCCTTCACCGCCGTCATACGAGCGACAAAGCCCTTGAGGCCGTTGCGGCATGTCAGGATGCCGGCTACGGCAATATCAGCATTGACCTCATGTTCGGCTTCCCTGGAGAGACATTGGAGGCATGGGAAAGCGACTTGACGGAAGCGCTGAAGCTTGATGTTCAGCACCTCTCCGCCTATTCTCTTATGGTGGAGGAAGGCACTCGTCTTCATCAGTTGATGCAATCGGGTGCGCTGGTCCCCCTTGACGAGGAAACCTCGCTCCAGCAATATATAATGCTGACAGAGCACATGACAGCAAGCGGCTATGAGCATTACGAAATTTCGAATTTCAGCAAGCCCGGTTTCCGGTCCCGTCACAACAGCAGCTATTGGCAAGGGATTCCTTATCTCGGAATCGGTGCCGGTGCCCATTCTTACGATGGCAGAAGCCGCCGCTGGAATGCCTCATCACTTGACACCTATATAAATGGAGTTGAACAAAGTCAGGTTTATTCAGAAAGTGAACAACTTTCAGACCGTGACCGCTACAACGAATATGTGATGACCCGCCTTCGCACGAGCGAAGGGATAGACCTTTCCGATTTCAAGCAACGTTTTTCACCATTCCACCTTCGCTATCTACTCGAAAACCTAAAAAAACACACCGATGGAGGCAACGTGGTGAAAACAGCGGACAACATTCATCTAAGCGTTAAGGGAATCTATGTTTCCGACAGTGTGATGTCAGATTTATTTATGTTATAAAATTATTGTGTACGCACACAAAAGCTCATTACTTCATATTTTGTGTACGTTTTTACATTTGTTACAGATTTTGACGTTTAAAAAGTGTTAAAATCAAAAAAAAATGAGCGTTTAGAGAACAACGAATCAAAAAAGAGCGTAACTTTGCATCGTTTTTAGTAACAATATTGTTTTACAATTTAACTTTCAAAGAAAAATGAAAAAGTTGGTATTGATGATTGCTGCTGTTGCAGCTATGACATTTGTTTCTTGTGATCAGAAGAAGGCTGAGAACGCTAACGGCGAGGCTACTGATTCTGCAAAGGTAGAGGCTCCTGCTGACAGCGCTGCTGTTGACACTACTGCTGCTGACACTACTGTAGCTGCTGAGGCTGCTGAGGCTGTTGCTGAGGGCGCTGAGGCTGTTGCTGAAGGTGCTACTGAGGCTGCTGCTAACGCTGCTGAGACTGTTGCTGAGGGCGCTGAGGCTGCTGCTGAAGGTGCTGAGGCTGCTGCTGACGCTGCTGCTGATGCTGCTGCTGAAGCTACAAAGTAATTTCAGGATAACAGAAATCCACAAGAACAAAATCAACCAACGCCAGGGGCTCAGCCCCGACGAGAGAATTGGAACCTGCATGACGAAAGTCTCGCAGGTTTTTTTTTATGCTTTATAGAAATTATGGGAATTAGGAATACTTTTAATAATTAGGAAT
>OMUD01000178.1 GCA_900314125.1 uncultured Prevotellaceae bacterium
AATCTCTCATTTTTGATAATAAAACCAAAAAGTTCATTCTATATCTAAAGTTCAATGTTATCAATTCATGATTTCTTTCAGAATGCTTGCTTTTATCATTACGATTTGATAATTTTGTAGAATTAAAGCCTTGTACTTATGCAACACGTCCTTTTAAGTCGAAATATGAGAAGAGCAACATCAATGATATTGGCTCTTATGTGCACCGTGGCAGTGTGGGCACAGAAAGAAATCATTGAGGTCAGTTCACACGTGGTTGATGCCAAGACAGGCGAGGTCCTCCCCTACGCTAACGTCATATCCACCAAAGGTGTGGCTACCATCACTAATGCTAACGGTGACTTCACCCTGAAAGTGGAAACCGGCGACTCCCTACGCATCAGCTTCGTGGGCTACGAGACCGCACACGTCAAAGCAAACAAACTACCCACCCGGCTGAAACTCGCTCCCATGTCGAGAGTCCTGACTGAAGTGCAAGTAATACCCTGGGAGAGTATCTTAGTGAAAGCCGGTAATAAACTGGCCAAGCAATACAGGAAAAGCAGAAAGGAAGAGAGCTGTTTTTTCTATCGCATGACCACCAACTACAGGCGTAAGAACATGGCTGAGGCATTTGTCACTGCGCGCTCCTCAGCTAACCTGCGCAACATCTCGTTCATCACTGGACGTTATGGTAAACTGACACCCACGGGGCTGACCATGCCCACCATCGCCAACATGAACTTCCACCACCCGCTCGAACTCGGCCCAATGGTACAAGAAAGCCCGTTCTGGAGAGGCCTGCGCACCCCCATCCCCGAGATGCTATCGCTTCATTACCTCAACATCTACTACGACGTCGAAGGGGAGGAATTGACTGACAACAAAGGGAACAGCATCTACAAATTCCATCTCAAAAGAAAAAAAACCAAAAACCAGTTCAGCATACTCACCGGAACACTCTATTTCGAAGCCAACAGTCTGAAGCTACTGAAATTCGAAGGGCAGGTGGAAAACATGTACCTCGACATCTACAAGGATTTCTACCACACTGACTCACGCTTACAGATCGACTTGACCGTAAACTACAGCCACGACAAAGGCTACACACAGGTGCAAAGCATCACTTACCGCATGACCAACGGTGACATGAGCAGCCAGGCCATACTCTACAACGTGGACAATATAGATCTGCATCTCGACGAGAATATTAACAAAAAAACGGGCGAGAACATGCTGGCCAGCATCAGCAACGCCGGATTCGACCAAATCCTCTGGGATCACTCCAACATCATACAACGTACAAGGGAAGAAGAAATACTGGCTGGAATGCCCGACCAGTCCATGCTGGTCAACCAGTCCACGGAAGAAACGCCCTCCACACCAATGCAACAACTTGTCGACCACCTCAGACGATTCGGTAAATCATTGCCTCAGGAGAAAGTATACTTACACACCGACAACACAAGCTACTTCATCGGAGACACCCTCTGGTTCTCTGCCTACACCACACAGACCAATGACAACAAACCATCCCAAATCAGCGGAGTGCTCTATGTGGAACTCTACAACCATGAGGGCTACCTCGTGGAGCGCAAACTCATTGAGATGCGCAACGGACGAGGCAACGGCAACTTTGTCATAGGCGACAACGCATATCCCGGATTCTACGAGCTCAGGGCCTACACCCGATGGCAGCTCAACTGGGGACTTTTCCATAGGCCTCACGCCAAGGTCAGCGAGGAGTGGTTCATCTCCAAGGAGATGCACGACAACTTCTACCGTGATTACGACAAGCTCTACAGTCGTGTCTTCCCTGTCTACGACAAACCCATTAGGGAAGGTGAGTACACAGAGCGCATGACCCGCAAGTCCCCGCAACACGCCAACAACGACAACACTCAAAAACGACAGATGCAACTCACTTTCTATCCCGAAGGAGGCAATCTGGTGGCTGGCCTGCCTTGTAGGATAGCGTTCGAGGCTGCCTGGAATGACGGACAGGAACTGGAGGGGCACCTCCAGGACGTCCAGGCAGAAAACCGAGGAAGAGGAACCATTGAGGTGACTGCACAAGCCGGAGAAAAACGGGAAATGACCTTCACCACCACCGACGGGCAGGAAGTGAAAGCACTGCTGCCAGAGGCAGTACGCAGCGGAGTAGCCCTAAGAGTGAACCAAGAACACGACAACATAGACATCAGCGTCAACAGAACCAACGATCTAAAAGACACCACACTAGGGCTTACCATCATGTGCGAAGGCGTAGTGCAGGCTTTCTTCACCCTCACAGAGAAAGAACAGCATATATATGTGCCAAAGACAGACTTGAAAGTAGGAGTAAACCAGGCCACCGTCTTCGACGCCCAGGGACGAGTATGGGCCGACCGGCTTTTCTTCGTAAAAGACGACAACACTACCCGAAGCAGTGTCGTCATCAACGGAGTCAAGGAATCCTACCAGCCCTACGAACCAATCCAACTCACCGTAACCACACCCGCACACAAAGGGGGAAATATCTCCCTCTCCGTTCGTGATGCCTCCAACCTTCATACGCTCTACGACAACGCATCTATTCTAACAGAGATGCTCCTAACCTCGGAAATCAAAGGATTCGTTCCCAATCCCGAATTCTACTTCGAAAAAAACGATAACTTCCACAACCGTGCCCTCGACCTACTGATGCTCACACAGGGATGGAGGCGTTTCAAATGGCAGGAGATGGCAGTGAAGGACGTATGGCAGCTCACCCAGCCTGCCGAACGGACGCCCATCATCACAGGCAAAGTATATATTACCTCCGGCTTATTTTTATCCGGTAATTACGGCAAAGAACGAGAAAAGACAGACGGCACGGAAACCACCGACAGGCACTGGCAGCCCAACGTGGATGAACTGCTCAACTTCTACAATGGCAAGACACACGAACTATCCGACATCATCTACTACACCGACGAAGACAACACCTTGTTCAATAACAAAGGAATCAGGGTACATGCCCTGTGGATGCCAGAGGAGGATTCCAAATACCATCCCGCTATCGACATTGACACCAAAGACGGCTATTTCAAGGTGCAGATGCCCCGCTTCTATGGCAGCAGCCTCTTCTTCCTCAGTGCCGCCGACACACTGAAATGGAAGGAAAACAAAGGATACAGATGGATAGAACAAGTGAAAAGAAACAGGCAGGGGTACCCTCCTTCTTACCAGGTGAGGATAAACTTACCCTATCCTAGATTCGTCAATCCATACAACTATTACCAGACCCATCCTAACTTCGCCTACGACCCACAGCACTCAACCACAGTGGGAGAGGACGGCTCACAGCAAGGCTCCTCACCTGCGCTCGTGGTCGATGCCTATGAAGCCTACAACGCTGCCCTGGACGCCGGATTCGGACAGATGCCCGACGACATTGTACGTACATACATGGGTGATTACGGCATGAATAAGCCGTACATCCAGGGAGTGAACGGCTCAAGGGAATACAGAATCAAGGAAAAACTGGTCTACAACATCAACCCGAAGGACATCGAAAATACCCCATCCTACATTGACAAGTATGAAATCTACACCGACTACGAGCCAAGGCTCTGGGGAGACGAACGATATTTGGGTGACAACCTGCCTGAGACCCAAATAACCATCTGCCCCTATCCCGACGCTATGCGACGGGAATTCTACCGCGACAGGCGATATGAACTGCATGGATTCTCCTATGCTAAGGAATTCTATCATCCCAACTATACCATGAGAAAAAACGAAGAACATCCCAAGGACTATCGGCGCACACTCTATTGGAATCCCAACCTCCAGCTTGACGACGACGGAACAGCAAAACTCATGTTCTACAACAACAGTTATGCACACCCTATCTCCGTTAATGCCCAAGGAATCTGCAAAGATGGTTCGTTGCTTAGCGGAGAGGTGAGAGCGGAGGG
>OMUD01000122.1 GCA_900314125.1 uncultured Prevotellaceae bacterium
ATTTTAAATCAAGGTGTTTTCCCGATTTTATTTCACTGTGAGAGAAAGGCGTTTGAGATCCTTGTCGAGGGAGCTGTTGCCATAGAGAATTTCAAAGTCGCCTGTCTTGGAGTTGACGGCATTGGTTTCCACGTCGAAGAACTCAAAGGATTTCGGCGTGAGTTCCAGTTTCACGTTGGCTGTCTCTCCTGCTTTGAGGTCAACCCTCTGGAAAGCCCTGAGCGACTTCAGCGGTCCGTCTGGGTCGGACAGGTCACGGATATAGACCTGAATCGTTTCTGAGCCGTTCAGTTTACCTGTGTTGGTGACAGGAACGGTGAGCGTGTAGTTGTTGCCGTGTTTGCTGATTTTTCCTTCACCAATGTTGAACTGCGTGTAGCTGAGTCCGTATCCGAATGCGAAGAGCGGGTCAGAGAAATAGCGGTAGGTTCTTCCCTTCATGGAGTAGTCCTCATAGTCAGGAAGTTGGTCGGAACGTTTGTAGAAAGTGACCGGCAGCTTTCCGCTTGGGTTGCAGTCGCCGAAAAGGATGTCGGCGATGGCCTCTCCGCCTTCCTGTCCGGCATACCATGCCTGAACGATGGCATCGCAGCTGGTGGTCTCAGGTTCCAATGCGATGGCGGAGCCAGAACAGTTGACGAAGATGACGGTCTTTCCAGCATTCTTGAGTGCCTTGAGGAATTCGCGCTGCACTTTCGGCAGTTCGATGTGGGTGCGGTCGCCTCCCTTGAATCCATCGATGTTCACCGGCATTTCCTCTCCCTCCAGTCCGGCAGAGATACCTCCGCAGAAGATGACCTTGTCGATGCCTTTCAGCTGGTTGATGATTTCGGCGTAGTCAATAGGGCGCTCCTTGGCGATGTTGATTTTCATGTTGGCTCCCCAGGTCTTCACATGGGCGAACCGAACCTCAATCTTGCAGGTTTTTCCCGCCTCTGCCTGGAACACGGTCCGGGTAGGGGTGGTGCGCCATGTGTGCTGCTTCACTTTCTCCTCACCATCTACATAGACGCTGAAGTCGCTCACGCTCTCCACATGGATGGCGTATTCGCCCGATTCCTGAGGCGTGAATTCCGTTTCGTATTTAGCTGAGAAATCCTCCAGTCTTACGCCTGGCGCAAAGTTGTGCATGCCTGCCGTGGTGACAGCCACAGGGGTGGTGTAATACTCCGTGGTCACAGGCTCGCCTTCCATCTTTGTGTTGTTCCAGAAAGTGCCTTTCAGACCACTCTTTCCGTCCATCTTACAGAAGTCAGCCATGAGGCAGTCGAGCACCTTGTCCTCTGTCTTGTCGCACCCTTTGAGGTAGGTCAGTTTTTTTTGCTTCATCTTGATGCCATCGAGGATAGTGACCGTGTGGTTTGGTGTGCCGTTATAGTTGCCCCACATGAGTGGCTTGTCGTCGGCATTCGGACCGATGACGGCGATTTTCTCCTTGTTTTTTGAGAGTGGCAACACATTTCCCTTGTTTTGCAGCAGCACGATGGTCTGACGTGCCATGTCGAGCGACAGCTGACGATGCTCTTTGGAGTCCATCACCTCGTATGGGATTTTTGACCATTCCACAAGTTTAGGATCGTCCATCTCTCCAAGGTCGAACCGTCCTTCCAGCAACCGCATCACATGCTTATCGACTTCCTTCTCGCTGGTGAGCCCTTTTCTCACCGCTTCTGGAATGCCGTTGTAGGCATAGTTGAATCCACATTCCACGTCAGTGCCCGCAATCATGCCCTTGGCAGATGCATGGATGGAGTCGGAGGAAGTCTTGTGGTTCTGATAGAAATCGGAAACGGCGCCGCAGTCGCTCACCACGAGGTACTGGAATCCCCATTCGTCGCGGAGAATCTGCTGGAGCAACCGTGCGTTTCCGCAGCAAGGCTCATCGTCGAGTCGCTGGTAGGCACACATCACCTCCCTTACTTTCGCATCCTGCACGAGCGCCTTGAAAGCCGGCATGTAGGTTTCCCAAAGGTCGCGCGGCTCGATATCGGTGAGGTTGGCGGTGTGGCGGGTGTACTCTGGTCCGCTGTGCACGGCATAATGCTTGGCGCATGCCCAGAGCTTGCGGTATTTGGCATCCTCTGGTCCCTGAAGGCCTCTCACCACGGCACATCCCATCACAGAAGTGAGGTAAGGGTCTTCGCCGTAGGTTTCCTGTCCGCGTCCCCACCGTGGGTCGCGGAAGATGTTGACGTTAGGGGTCCACACCGAGAGACTGTGGAATTTCTCGTCCTCGCCTCCGTTGAGCATGCGTTTGTTGTATTGTGCGCGGAATTCGGTGCTGGTTGCGTCAAAAACTTTGTACAAGAGTTCTGGATTGAAAGAGGCTGCCATGCCGATTGGTTCCGGAAACACGGTCACGTTGCCTTGGTTGGCGGCACCGTGGAGCGCCTCGCTCCACCAGAAGAATTTCTTGATGCCGAGCCTTGGGATGGCAGGACTCTCGTCTTGCATGAGTTTGGCTTTCTCCTCGAGGGTGAGTCGTGAGCACAAGTCGGCTGCGCGCTCTTTCGCGCTCAGAGCCGGATTCTGGTAGGGCAGCATTTGTGCTGTTGCGCTCATTGCAGCCATGCAGGCGATGATGAGCGTGGAAAGGTGTCTGCTTGTTCTTGTCATAAAAAAATACAGGTGTTATGGTTCTTTTGCAAAGATACTCATAACACCTGTATTTGATTGGTATTTTTGTTTCAAATACTATTAAAGAAGTAACAAATCTTTCAAAAGTGGTGGCAACCTTTGTTTCTTCTCCGTTGGAAATGGCGCCCCGCTATGCGTTGTAGAACTGGGTGAAGGCTTTCACGCAGAAGGTGTGGTCGTTCACGCTTCCGGTCTCCCTGCAGCTGTGCATGGCGAGGATGGCATTTCCCATGTCCACCCCTCTGAGTGGCAGAGAAGATGCGAGGATGTTGCCCAGCGTGCTTCCTCCCGCCACGTCGCTGTGGTTGACGAAGCGTTGGCAAGGCACACCAGCTTTTTTGCAAATCTCAGCGAATACGGCTGCCGATACGGCGTCGCTGGCGTATTTTTGTGCGGCATTGAATTTCACGACAGGTCCTCCTCCCAATACTGGGTGGTTTGTAGGGTCGTATTTCTCGCTGTAGTTAGGATGCCAGGCATGGGCATTGTCGGCCGAAACCATGAATGCCCTTTCAACGGCCTGGTGGAAGGCTTCCGTGGTTCCGCTTTGAGCTGTGGCAATGCGTTGGAGCAAGGATGCGAGGAATGGGCTTGCCGCACCCTGCTTGGTCTGTGAACCGGTCTCTTCATTGTCGAAGATGGCGAGGACTTTGGTGGTGTCGGATGTCTCAGAGTGCAAAAGTGCCTCCAGTCCGGCATAGCACATGGACAGGTCGTCGAGCCTGCCAGAGGAAATGAATTCATCGTGGGCACCGAAGGTGCATGCGGGAGATGCGTCGGCAAGATAGAGGTCGAAGTCCAGGATGTCTTCTTTTTTCACCTCCTTTTCCTTGCTGAGCTCTTCGATGATGATGTTGATGAGCATGTTGCCTTTTTCCAGTTCACCGTTGATGATGCCGAGAATAGGCAGCATGTCCTTCTGCTTGCTGAGTTTCACCCCGTCGTTCACTTCGCGGTTGAAGTGGATGGCGAGATTGCTGATTTGCAGAAGCGGGCGTTTCACGTGGAGCAGACGGGTCTCTGGCGAGAACGGGTCTTCTCCCCTCACAATCACTCTTCCTGCGATGGTGAGCGGACGGTCGAACCAGGTTGACATGATGGGTCCGCCGTAAACCTCAGTGTTGAGTTTCACGATGCCTCCCTCGCAGGTGATTTCAGGATTGGGCTTGATGCGGAAGGTAGGTGAGTCGCAGTGTGCGCAGATGATGTGGAAACCGGATTCTGCCATTGGCTTTTGTCCGATTTCGAAAGCATAAACCGATGAGTCGTTCTTTGTGGCATAGAGTTTGTCGCCCACAGCGATTTTCCCGATGGGTTCACATGGATTGATGCGTCTGTAGCCGTGTCTTTCCAGTTCTGCGGCGAGATTTCTGGCAGCAAGGAAATTCACGGGCGATGCATTCAGAAAGTCTAAAAGTCGGTTAATCATAGTGTGTTGGTATAGTTAGTAATGATGAAAAATATGGTCGAACCAGAATCCAAAGGTGCAGGAACACCTGGGCACCCAGACCGTTGTCTGCCTATCCTTTCCATCGGTAGGTGGAGAGTGTGACATCCGTGGATTGGGCATATTTTCTCAGCAATGCGGCAATGAATTGTCCGCACTCCCATGCATGCTCTTCCTGTCCGTCGTAGCCATTGATGAGGGCAAGGAATTGGGTGGTCTGCAAGCTGAGTTTTGTGCGCTCATGGTCGCTGGTAGGGGTGCCGATGCCACCGATTGCATCTCTATAGACTGGCATTCCCGCAATATTGAGGACACCACGTCCGATTCCTTCGTAGGGCTCTCCTTCTTTGCCGATTCCGAGTATGAGCCGCTCTCCGGCAATCTTGTCGGCATCGAATCCGCCGATGCTGTATCCAAAGCGCATGGAGGCGAGGTTGACGAGGTCCACGGCGGTGTCAATCTGGTAGAGTTCCTTGCCTTGGATAATCCTCCTCACGAGCTGTTCGTTCGAGGGCCTGTAGCGGCTGGGGTCTTTCCCACAACGGCGGTATGCCTGCCGAGTGGCGGCAATGCCGCTGATTTGCTTGATGCTTTCTGTGGTGTGCCTCTCGCGGAATTTCTCCGTCTCATGTCCAATCTCGTCCCACAGCTCCTTGCAGAACTGGCTGTTGACCATTTCAGCCATCACAGCGCACCCCACAAACTGTGGACATGCCTCATGGATTTCCTCACTGATGATGATTTCAAATGGTTTCATGTGGAGTGGATGTATTACTTAG
>OMUD01000013.1 GCA_900314125.1 uncultured Prevotellaceae bacterium
AAAAAAGGATTGAAAAAGTGACAAATATTTACGAATTATCAAAATTCCCAACAATCAAGGTTTGTTCTTCCTTCCAATTCACGAAAAAGAGCCGTTGAGTAGCCCTGGTGACCGCTGTATATAGCCATCGGCAATACTCTTTGACCGAAGTGTCTTCCGGCACGAATCCCTGATCGACGAAAATGTCGGTCCATTGTCCGCCTTGCGCCTTATGGCATGTGACGGCATAGGCATATTTGATCTGCAGCGCATTGAAATACGGATCCTCCTTCATTTTTTTCAGTCTTTCCCGCTTCTGGGGTATGTCGAGATAGTCTTCCATGACATTGTTGAACAGCCTCTCGTTCTGCTCATGGGTAAGTGCCGGTGCCGGCGACTGAAGCGTGTCGAGCAGCACCGTCGCATCCAATTCAAAACCCTCATAATCAGGAAAAGAGAGTGTGCAGTCGGCAAAATGGAAACCGAACAGTTCCCTCACGTTTCTTACCCGCTGAACCTGCGCTATATCACCATTCGCCACAAATTCAGGTTGATTAGCCATCTGTTCCTCCTTGTCACCACTATTCGATGGCTTAGTCCAGAAATAATTGTTCTTGGCAATCATGACCATGTCGCCCGACTCCAATTCCCCCTCCCTGAAAAGGATTTGGTTTCGTATTCCATTATTATAGATATTCGCCCTTTTGTTCGACCTGCACACCACCATAGTCTCCTCCATGCCATCGTGTTGGTAGCAATCTGTTAGGGTTTCAATGAGCATGTCGCCCGGCACGTTTCTGACGTCTGCAAAACCATCGAATCGTATTTTAGGCAGATTTCCGAACAGTTGCCTTTCGATGATGGTTCTGATGTTGGTGGCATTCCAGAGGATTCCCGTGAGTTCATTCTGCCGAACCACATTCTTGAGTTCAGCCTGATAGATGTCAAGCCCAAATTTTCCAAGCACCAACTTATTGAGTGCCGGACTGTTATCCTCGCCCACTGGGGGCAACTGCGCCGTATCTCCCATGAGGATGAGCCGGCACCCCCGCTTATTTCCATATACGAAGCTGACAAGAGAGTCGAGCAGTGATTCCTGGAGATTCATTTCGTTAGGCTGATCGCTGATCATAGAAGCCTCATCAACAATGAACAGGACATTGTTCATGGCATTGAATCCGAGGGAGAAAGCGGCATCGAAGTCCAAATTTTGCTGACGGAAAATCATCTTATGAATGGTGAACGCCTGATGCCCGGCATACCTTGAAAAGACCTTCGCCGCCCTACCCGTCGGAGCGAGGAGCACACAATTGACATTGACAGCCTGGAGCGCCTTGACCACGGCCGCCATCATGGTAGTCTTTCCCGTTCCGGCATATCCTCTGAGCACAAAAAGCGAATGGTGAGGCGCGTTGAATAAAAAATCATTCATCACGTCCATTGCTTTCTGCTGGTCAGGTGTAGGTGAATTATTGAAAAAATTGACAAATTCCGTATTAAAAATGGATTTAATCATATTTTTTTGAAAAAAATCGTAAAGATTCTATTTAATTTAATTTCTTTTCATTATTTTTGCAAGAA
The DNA here is from genome assembly GCA_900314125.1 of uncultured Prevotellaceae bacterium. GTDB lineage: Bacteria > Bacteroidota > Bacteroidia > Bacteroidales > Bacteroidaceae > UBA3839. Next base: position 1,561 of record OMUD01000013.1, read on the forward strand.
ATTGTGTGGCATGTGATGTTCATAGCCTTCAATTTTCGATTCCGTTGCGAAATTACAAAATAAAAATTAAATAAATATCATGAACAAGAAAATTATCATTCCGGTACTGGCTGTATTCACAGTGCTGATGTTCGGTGTATGTTTCTGGAGTATCTATAGCGACATACACTTTGAGAACCAGGTGACAGAGAGAGAAGATGCCGTAAAGGCACGTCTGAAACAAATCCGCGACGCAGAGGACAACTACCGCAGGGTATATCGTCACTACTGTGGAGACATAGACTCTCTGATTGACTTTGTGAAGAACGAGAAATCCATTAAGGACACTCAGCCAGACCGTGAATTGACCGACGACGAATACGACCAGCTTGGTAAGGAAATCGCCTCTGAGGGCAACTACACAGAGGATGAGATCAAGCGTATGATTCCAGAGCGCGCCGTGAAGAAGGGCATTCTTCATATCGACACCATTTGGGAAGCAGTGGCAGAAATGATTGGCATCTCCGATGCAGACTCCCTGAAGCTTGTTCCAGTAGGCAAAGAAGGTGCTACGATTTCCCTCCGCAAGAACGACGTATTCGACCTGAAGACAGGTGAGGTTACAACTCTTGTTGAGTTCCGTGCCAGCCTTGAGGACTACCTCGATGGTCTGGAGAAGAAGCGTGTTGACAACTACAAGAGCGACTTGGTTGCTCTCGGTCGTCAGCAGCAGGGCTTGTGGGCTAACGTAGATTCAGTTGACCACGACAAAGACGAATGGATTGGTCTCCGCATGGGTGACCTGTTTGACGCCAGCAACAAGATGGCAGGAAACTGGAACAACTAATTCCCTCTATCAATTGGACAAGACCACATCCCCTCAGAATAAAAGTTTGTCCATCCGCATCAGTTCGGATGGACTTTCTTTTTGTGTATATTCTCCCTCGGAGACTCCTCAGTATGTTTACCGCACAGTGAAGCCCCGCCCGGTGATTTCGCTGGCTGCGAATTTGAAAGAGGCATTGCTGAACGAGCCTCTTTTGAAATCAACTTATCAGCGCGTGAATGTACTGGTGACCACTCCAAGCTTCACGACCATCCCTGCTGTTGAGTTCGACCGAGAGCAGAGCAGCGACTTATTCCATTTTCTCTTTCCAAGCGAAGAGAACAGTCATGTGTCGTACAACGTACTGCGCCGCAGCGGTATCGCAATCGTTTTTGGTTTGGACCGCAACATCAGGAAGTTGTTGCTTGACGACTATCCCCGTGCCCGTTTTTACGCCAGCGCCTCAACATTGGTGGAATTTTTCAGCGACAAGAGTGTGGGAGCCGGTCACAAGCAGATGTATGTTTACCTTCATGACAAAGAAATGACTGTATATTGCTTCCATGAAGGACGCATGCTGTTTGTGAACACCTATCAGGTGAACAGTGTGAACGACTGTCAGTATTACATCATGAACGTATGGGAGCAGTTTGGTTACGACCAGCTTGACGACAGCATTGAGATTGTGTCGGACAACGACCAAAGCCAGCTTTTGGCAGACAAAATACAGAATTTCATCAAGAAAGTTCACCTGATAGACCGCAGCGAAGACTTCCGTGAGACCATCACCCACGGGAGCAAGGTGATTCCTTACGACCTTCAGACATTGCTGGTCTGCGGTTATTGATATGAATTTATAGGATAAAGACCCATGCGCATAGTCAGCGGCAAATACAAAGGCAAACATATAGATGTGCCCCACAGTTTCAAGGCCCGTCCGACGACAGACTTTGCAAAGGAAGGCTTGTTCAACATTCTGAGCAACAACTATGTTGACTTTAACGACTCCCCCTCTGCTTTGGATTTGTTCGGAGGCACCGGTTCTATAGGTCTTGAATTCTTGTCGCGTGGCTGCTGCAAGGTGGTGAGCGTGGAGAAAGATTTCAAGCATTGGCAGTTTCTTCAGAGGGTGAGCAAAATGCTGGGTGATCCCAACTGGAAACCCGTGCATGCCGACGTGTTCAAATTCATCACCCGGGAGAAGGAACCTTACGACATTATCTTCGCCGACCCACCCTATGCCTTGCCGAATCTTGCAGAGATTCCCGACCTGATATTCTCTCATGAGCTGCTATCGGCAGATGGTATCTTGATCTTGGAACACGGTCGTGACTATGATTTTTCGGCACATCCCCGTTACGTTTCACACAGAAATTACGGAAGCGTGAACTTCACCTTTTTCCAATGAAGTCCACGCTTCTTTCTTTTCCAATCTCTTTTTCACATCAAAGCCCTCCAGACATCAGAGGTTAGGCTGAGTATAGATGGCCTTCCACCACGATTCGTCGTTTTTGAGATATTTGGCAAACCATGCGAAGATGGTGTTCTGCCATTTGATTCTCTTATGGTAGTCGAGGATATGGTGGTCCTGCTCATCCACAAGCACAAGGGCAGTAGGTTTACCAAGCAATTTGAGCGCAGTGAACATCTGGATACTCTCTCCCACTGGCACGTTGTTGTCTTTATTTCCATGAAGGAAAAGAATCGGGGTATTGATTTTGTCGGCATTGAACAACGGACTCTGGTCAACATACAGATGCCTGTCAGTCCATGGATAGCTTCCCGCCATAGACACCTCGCTATAGGAATATCCCCAGTATCCTTCTCCCCAATAGCTTGTGTGGTCGGAAATGCCCGCATGAGAGATGGCAGCAGCGAAGATATCGGTTTTCGTCTGCAGATACTGTGTCATGAATCCTCCATAGCTTGCTCCGATACATCCCACATGAGCTGGATCAGTGAACGGATGAGATTTCAAGAACTCCTTGGTAGCCCCAATGATATCCTCAGCCACACCTTCTCCCGCCGTATTGACATGTCGGGACGCAAACTCCTGTCCAAATCCCGTTGCTCCGCTCGGATTGACCACAAGGACCACATACCCCTGTGCCGCGTATGCATGATGCGGATACCTGCTCTCAAAATTCCGGCTTGTGGGTGAGCATCCTCCATAATAGTTGACGATGACAGGATATTTCCCCTCCGCATTGAAATTCGGAGGGAGATAGAACCGGCAGCAAATGGTGTCGCCCCTGTCATTCAGGTAGTTCCATGGCTGACATTCTCCTAACTTGATGTTCTTGAGCGTCTCCTTACTCAAATCCTCATAGAGGGCCGTCTTCTCTTTCTTTGTGTCGAGAACGTACATCCTGTCGGAATTAGACGCACCCTGGCCGTAAAGCACCACAGCATTGGTGTTTGCAGCACAACTGAAATTCGACACTAAATCCTCCGGCACATCCATTTTTTTGATGTTTCCGCTTTTTGGATTGAGCTGGAAGAGCGGAATGCAGTCCTTATCCTCTGCAGTGAAATAAATCATCCCGTCCGATTTGTTCCAAGCAGCATTCACCACATTAGGATTGAAATCGCGGGTCATAGGTTTGATGTCCCTTGTTTTGAGGTCCATAATATAGAGTTGCGTATCGGTCATGCTTGGTATTCTCCCCTGGGGCAGCACATTGCCTACACCTCCAAACGCTTCAGGTGAGCCTGTGAGCATGACCTTAGTGGCATCAGGCGAGAATGCCGCGCTGGAGAAGAATCCATCATCGGTGATGAGGGTGTCCACCTGATAAGAGTCGTGGTCGATGATGAAAAGGGAATATACCGTCGTCGGCCGTTTTTCAAGTCTCGACCTTGATGTATAAACCAGTATTTTCTTCCCGTCTTCAGATATGTCGAGCAACCGCACACTGTGGTTTCCATATACCAATGGCGTGCAGATTCCCGACTTGAGGTCATAGATGTCGAGTGAAGTCTTGTTCCGCCAGTTCGGTTGCCTGTCGTCGGGTTCAAGCACTTGATAGACATCCTTACTTTCCTTCGGTCCGGTCTGCACTTTATTGAAAATCATGTAATCCTCAGTGGGTGAGAAGGTAAAGCCCCCCTCAGGCAGATTTTCGATAAGCACATTCTCCTGATGAGTTTCGGGATCGACGGTCACGAGCGACCTGATATCATCCACCTGACGGATAAAATAATATTTGTTGGAAGTAGGCATCCAGCTTGCCGCTGTCTTCTGGTCGATGACCGCTCCATCCTTCACCCTTTTCACCAGGGTTTTCCCAGCAGTCTTTCCATCTTTCTGAACCGTGGAATATCCAGCAATAAGAAAATTCCCATCAGGCGACAATGACACCTTATTGAATCTCCAGCAATGCAATACGTCAGACAACTGGTAGGAGCGTTTCTCTCCTGCCAGTCCTGCCATGATTGGAACGCTGTCGGCAGTGGTGACTTTAATTCCCCACATCGGCATCTGTTCCTCCTGGTCCGTGAGATATTTAACCACCACATCATGCACTGCTGGGGTGAGTTCCACCTTCTTTCCGTCGTTTTTCTTTCCATCGACATAAAGGTGATAATGTTTCATCCCTTTCACCACAAAATCCGCCTTAGCATAGCGTTCGTTGGCGATGGTGAATCCTATCAGGTGCATCTGTGTGATATCAGACATTTTGGGCAACTGATTGGTAGTCATTTCCCGTCCGTTTCTGACCAGCGACAGGTCAATAAACTTATCGAGAAATGCCGCATTAGAGAATTTTTTTGATGCCAGATTAAGACTGTCCATCATAACCGGTTGTTTCAGGTTGAAAGGTCCGGCATAATTGAAATTGTTGACCTCGATGGTGTCGGCTACAGCAGATATGGCAAAAAGCGCCATAAACAAGGAGAAGAAAAATCGTTTCATATTGTCAAAAGATTAATTACCAAAGATAATCAAAAAAAGTAACAGCAAAGGTCCTCACTTTTCCAGAGTGACAGCCATCAGTCCGATGACCACATCATTGGAGAGTGTCCTTATCGTCATGGATTTCAGTTTTTTATGTTTGTTGAGTGGCATTTTGAGGATTTGTGCTGCCCCCTGAGGGATTCCCACATTCCTCGGATCATCATTTCGTCGCTCAATGATGTCGCTGGCATGAATATTTTGTGTGGCCTCATGGGTTTTCAAGTCCTTCATCAGCTGTCGAGAGGTGAGCCCCGAGCCCAGATGGACACGGTAAGGCCGCAAAGCTGTTGCATGGAACGCTCTTTCATCGGTGAAATAATCCTGTTCAATCGGACACCAGTTGTCAGGGTTTACCAATCGTAGTGTATCGGCAGTTCCATCACGATATTTCACAACCACCCATCCATTGTCAATCCGGCTTTGCATGTTGTTGGTCGTTCCCGCCATGAGGAGATAGGCATATCTGGCATTTCCATCAAGATTCAGACTGACAGAATCCGGGTAATTATCCCATAAAGAAGTGAATACGACGTCGTTTCCTACTTTAGGAATCAGGAATCTCACCCCTTTCTTCGTATCGAAAAGCCCATCTTCAACAATAGTATTCCTCAATCCACTCTCATCTATGCCAGCTTTCAAGGCAGGTGTACACCAATCTCCCATTCCATGAATAGGAATTTGGAGAGTGGTGAAAGGAGATCTTGGAGAAAGATATTGATTTTCAAAAACATCTGACACTTTCGCATTCATAAACCGTTGCAATGGAATCTGCGTTTGCTTTTTTTCCATTCCAGTTGAAATGTCGGTCAACCCCATCTTTTCCATGTAAGCCTCATCCGAGTCTTGAATGCAGCGCATTCTATGGTCAATGATATCTTCGTGAACAGGCTGATGCTCCACGCTTATGACCTGATGGCGTGAATCATCTCCCCACACTTCCTTCCACACCCCGTTTCCACAATGGATTCGAAGGCATACTGGTAAAGATTTGTCAGCATGCCGCACAATATCATAGACATCCAGATTCCCAACTCTCTTATAAGAATAAGAAAGATAAGGCGTCTTCACTGAAGCCTCTGTCCATTCTTCGGGAAGTGCCGGCTGAATGACCCAACGGCCATTGAGAGCGTCAGGAAGTATTCCAAAAAGTCCTTGCACCAATGCCCTTGCGGTGACACCCACATTATCTCCGAAATCACGGTAGGCCTCAGGCAACATGGCATCATAGAAACTGATTTGTCCGAAATTTCCGGGAGATGCCCCAAGAAACATCTCATCAAGGATGTCGCTCTTGAGCAGTTTGAAGCCCGTCTCTTTCCTTCCCGCCTGCATGAACGCCATTGCCATGGCAGTCACCTCAGCGTGTGCCACATTATTGGTGCTCCATGCATACGGCATCCAATCGGTGGTGCTGAGCGTAAAAGAATCATCTGACATGAAAAGATTTGATTTTTCATTCATTCCCAATGCACTGAGAGTAGCCTTATCTGGTTCAAAAAGTACAGGGATGTGAGGAATGTATCGGTCGATATACTGCATGGCCCGCCAAGCTTGTGAAGGAGAGCAAGCCCCACAATCGACAGGGGTGTAAATGCTCCAGAGAGCAGCCCTGGTGTGCAATCTCTTGAGCCCCATGAAATCCTGAAACTCAGCCCAGTGTCCTTCCTTCTCCATCCACAACCGGCTATTCATTGCTTGAAGAATCTGTTCCGCTTCCATTCGGTAAGGATGCGGGTCCTCCCCAATGATTTCCGCAATGCGTGCGGCCATGAGATTTCCCCTGTAGTTGTACGCCGAACTGTGGGTGACTGCCCCACTGTTATAGTAGAGTGCATCCGAAGCCCAGATGCAGCAATAAGCATCGTAGAGGTGGTCACCATCGGGGTCGAAGTTTCTTTTCTCCCATTGCAGATGTGACTTGATTATCGGCCAGAAGCGCTTCAGTTCTGTGGTGTCGGATTCAAATTGGAGATGCCATAAGAGCTCGTCGATGAAACAAAGGTTCATGTCGTAATGATGCATCTTGGATTTGTCTGCCGGACTCCTGCACACATACCCGTTTGAATACATTTGTGTGCCCCACTTTTTCAGCGCTCTTGCCATTCCTTTATCAGGGTCCTGCGTGGGATGCGGTATGACCGGCGGAACTTCTGTGACCATGCTTTGCGCATAATTTTGGAAATGCGTGCGTGCCCTGTCGTTCCATCCCACCACATCACCTATGTAAGCGGCTCTCCATCCCGTGAGCTGAGAGCGCCATCCTATGGCACCGTGGAGCCAACATTTCTCATCCCAGATGCCATCGGCCGCCGCCATGAGAACAGATCCAAGCGTATTGATGAAAGGGTCAGGAGTGGAGAACTGGATTTGGGACATCATTTGCATCCGTTCATTTTCCGTCCTTTCATAACAGTTCCTTCCCTCCTCTTCATTGAGCGACTTCAAAATATCCACATTCTCGTAATAGAGATAAGTTTCCGGCTTCAAAATCCATTCACGGACATTCAAGTCGCGTTTGAGCGGATCAGCCTCAAATTTCTCCCTCGGATCAGGTCCCATATCTCCATTGCGGCTCATCTTGGTGTCCGCAATAAGGCATGACATCGCCTTCAGCCTTGTTTCCTTTGGAAAGCCACTGGCCGCAAACCTCCATATCACAGCTTCCTTGTCGTAGGTACAGAGCACATCGACAGAGAGGCTTGCTTCTTCAGGCCAACTCTTGTCTTTTATGAGATAGGTACGCAGCCCTCCCTGATAGCGTGCAATACAAAAGGAGGTGGAATCAAGCGGATAGACAGTTCCATCGGGCAAGATGAGTGAAAGGGAGATATTTCTGCTGTTCTGCTTGTCAAATGTGGCGAATACGGGCCTGTCGCTGGTTTCCAACCGAAAAAGAGTATGTCCTCCGTATAACGCCCTGGTGTAGCGGTTATGTCCGTTGTGGCAGACGATGTCCTGACCATCGGGAAAATATCGCATCACCCGTGGTGTCTGTGCCTTCATTGTGTCAATTCCACACGAGACAAGAAGAAAAATCAGAATAATTCTTTTCAGATTTTCCACATTGGCCTTAATTTGTCCGCTGAGTATAGATTTATCTTTCGCAAAGGTATGGATAAATTTTATAAAAATCGTAAATTTGCAAAAAAAACAGCCATGGAAGGAGTAATCATATCTACCGACATCCGTAATGAAGTGAGTAAAGCCATCGCCAGTTGTCCTCACGACAAACTGTTCATCCTGACCGACACGACCACCCAGTCGCTCTGCCTGCCATTGATTGAGGACCTTGATTGTCTTTCAGGCAGTCACCACATCAGCATTGGTCCGACCGATGAGCACAAGAACATCGACACCTTGACAGCTGTTTGGTCGCTGATGGTAGGCTATGGGGGCACCCGCCATTCATTGATGCTGAACCTTGGCGGCGGCATGGTGACTGACCTTGGCGGTTTTGCAGCGAGCACCTTCAAGCGCGGTATTCCTTTCATCAATATTCCCACCACCCTGCTCTCCATGGTGGATGCCTCAGTCGGAGGCAAGACTGGCATCAATTTCAATGGTCTGAAAAACGAGATTGGTGTTTTCAACCAGCCCTTCCGTGTGCTGATTGACACGCAATTTCTTCACACCCTCGACTCCCAGAATATCCGCTCAGGCTATGCCGAGATGTTGAAGCACGGTTTGATCAGCACTCCTGAGCATCTGTCCGAGCTGCTGTCGTTCGACATTGAGCATCCAGACTTATCAAAACTGGGCGAGATGGTAGGCAGGAGTGTAGAGGTGAAAGAAAAGATTGTTGAGTCCGACCCATTGGAACACGGCCTTCGCAAAGCTTTGAATTTAGGCCATACCGTTGGTCATGCCTTTGAGAGTTTCGCCTTGAAGAAGACACCAGTGCTTCATGGCTATGCCGTGGCGTGGGGATTGATTTGTGAGTTGTATCTCTCGTGCGTGAAGACCGGCTTCCCTACTTCCATCATGCGTCAATGCGTTCAGTTCATCAAAGAGACATACGGTGCGTTCAACATCACCTGTGATGATTACCCTACACTTTTTGAACTGATGACCCATGACAAGAAAAACACGTCAGGCAGCATCAACTTTACCTTACTGTCGGACGTAGGCGGCATAGAAATCAACCAGACGGCAAGCAAAGATGAGATATACGAAGCTCTGGACTTTTTCCGTGAAGGCATGTGATTGCCACATGTTCGGCTTGCACATAAATAACTAAAGAAACGGCCTCATCATCTTCCCAAGACCTCCATCCTCACCCCTTTCTGGTCTGGCATGGCGACGACATAGACTTGGTCGAGCAGAATACCGTCGGAAAGAGGTTTAACAGTGAAAGAATGATGTTTTTGCCTTTTGTCGATGGCAATATCAAATTTCCTTAGCGAGCGGTTCCACAGCACATTCTCTTTCCATTCTTCAGAACGTCCGACCGTGGCATAATCGATGAGCGCAGTCTGCTTCATGTCGGTGTTTGTGACGCTGACCGCCAACCTCCTGTCATCGATTTTATGAGTTGGGATGAAAGCGAGACACACCGTGACTTTTCCGTTGTTTCCCGGCTCATAGGCAAAAGTCACTTCTGACTGACGGGAAGCATCGAGCTGCATGGTTCCTTCACCATATCCAAGCCCTTCCCACACTTTTATGTTATTTTCCGTTTCCTTCTTCACAGGAAGCGCTACTGCTTTTGATAAATTTTCAGACGAAAGAGGCACCACCTCTTTCACTTCATTAAACACTGCGAGCGATCTTGGACTTGCCGTCAATATATTCTTCAGCGCCTGACGAGAATATGTCCCGTTGTAATTAGCTTCAGTCAAGAATTGAATGGAATCGAATGCGATTTTAGACAGCTTTTCAGCTTTTTTAGTGTTAAACGCCTGCCAGACCAAGAATTTACGGTTCATCAACTCAGCCGCTCTTACTGGATATTGCACCAAATGGTAGAAACTCATGGTACGCTTACCGCCACCTTTTTGCAATTTTCTCATCATTCCCGCCACATCCTCTGCAATCTTCTCATACTGCCTCATGCGCTGTTCTGCATATTTTCGGTTGTCGGCACCAGGAATGAATGCAGCCCAATCCAGCATCCGCGCAGTATTCCAACGCTGTTTGTCCTTCTCTTCCACCCTGGTTCCAGCCATAAATTCCGGCTTATGGATGAATGCAAGCCTGTAGTGCTCCACAAGGTCGTTTGTAAGACGTGTGATGTCATCTGAGCTGAGTGCATCATCCATCTTCTGTATTCCAATCTCATTAGGTGTTGTTTCTGCTTTCTCTGGCCGTCCGAATTCGCGGTACAAAAACTGCCTCAGATGCTCCTTTACGCCGTTACTCCTGACTTTATCAATGTTCCAGGCCAAATCAAGGAAAAGTTCCGTTTGATATTCCGCAGGTTTGATGTCGCCCACATTAAGGATCCACATCTTTCTGACCCCATGGTCGTAAGCCTGCAACATCTGCTGAGCAAGCAAGAAGGGTGACGCCGTTCCGAGCCACAAGTAATCGTGAGGCCTTCCCCAATAGGA
>OMUD01000124.1 GCA_900314125.1 uncultured Prevotellaceae bacterium
TTGCTTTCTTTGTGAAGTTTCTCAGGCTTCGTGTATTCAAGACGATGGGCATAACGCCTCTTTTTCAGTATGTCGTGCAAAGATGGCATAATGCCACAATGCGTTGCAAAGGTACTAAAAAAACTTCAATTGTCGCTACTTTTTGTGCCACATAAGTATGATTTTAGATAAAATTTGCTTAAATTACACGCGAAACAATGATTTTATGCCATCTTCTCAATAAAAATGTGTACCTTTGCAAGGTAATGTATAGGAACCAATATTATTGGAAAGTCATTTAGAATGGAATTAAAGGCTCTGATAGCAGAATGTACTGCATACGATTTCAAGGTGATGCTTGAAGAGAAGAAACCTAAGAGTTGGTTGAAGAGTGTAAGTGCTTTTGCCAATGGCTTGGGTGGTTCCCTTTTCTTTGGCATCGATAATGATGGAAACGTCAAAGGTCTTGATGACGTGCAGCATGTTTGTGAGACTATCAGTAGCAAGATTCGTGACTATATGGATCCCCTGCCAGAGGTAGAAATGATTCCACATGCTATAGATGGTTTGCATATCTTGCAACTCAAAGTCAATTCAGGGCATTACACTCCATATTACTATGTTGGAGATGGTCAGCGTATTGCCTTTGTTCGTGTGGGTGATGAGAGTCTTCCTGCCACGGAAGAACAAATGGTTCGCTTAGTACTGAAAGGTTCTAATAAAACCTATGATTCCCTTCACACGGATTATAAAGCTGAAGACTATGCTTTCACGATATTAGCGAATACTTTCAAAGATCGCACGAAACAAGAATGGGACAAGAAGTATCTCTTATCGTTTGGACTTGTAACAGGTGCAGGGAACCTTACGAATGCAGGAGCACTGTTTGCCGATGACTGCCCATTGTGGCAATCTCGCCTATACTGCACACGATGGGATGGAAAGGAAAAGGGCGATGCCATCAATGATGCAGAGTTTACAGGCAATGTCCTCATGCTGCTCCGTGAAGCCATGAACTTTGTGAAGTCTAACACCAAGAGAGGTTGGGAGAAACTGCCCGATGGAAGAAAGAACAAACCAGAGTATGCAGAACGTGCAGTTCTTGAAGCGATGGTTAACCACTTTATCCATCGCGACTATACTGTGATGGGGGGCGAAGTACATCTTGACATATACGATGACCGTCTAACCGTCACCTCTCCTGGTGGAATGTACAATGGTATGCTGATTCAAGATTTAGACATCGCAGACGTTTCTTCAGAAAGGCGCAATCCTATCCTTGCGAATGTAATGGCCCAACTTGATTATATGGAGAAACGAGGCAGTGGCCTCACACGTATCTGCAACGAGACCAAAGCTTTGGATGGATATAAAGAAGAACTGAAGCCTGTATTCAAATCTACTCCCACTCAATTCCAAACCATCATCTTTGCCACCTCCGACACACAGAATGTCGGAGACTATGACGGAGACGTGTCGGAGACGAAACTCACTGAGCGTCAGCAGAAAATGCTTAATCTTATCAAAGAATCTCCGACAATAACTGGCAAACAAATGTCGGAGACTTTGTCGGTGAGCCAACGCACCATTGAGCGTGACCTTTCTGCTTTGCAAAAGATTGGTGTCCTGAAGCGTGAAGGCAAGGATAATGATGGAGTGTGGGTAATCCTTTGTTGAACTTTTTTGAGGGAGGTGGTTTTGATATTTGGCAAAAAATTGAGGGCTGAAATATGGAAGAATTTAATAGTCTCATTAAACATTGTGCACAGCAATTTAATACTATTCCTTTCTGCTCCAACTGCGTAATGTCGCAATGCAGAAGGTGTAGCACAAACAATTGCTATAACTGCCTAACCCATATCCATTCTATCCACACGAGGGATGATCATTATGCTTGCGAAAAGATAACATACAATTACATCCTCAAGCATGGCTATAGATATGTGTCAGAGATGGCATGGGCTTTCTTGGGAGTTAAGAACTTGTTTGATTTGACACTTCCAATCAATATTGCTTCAGTAGGCTGCGGTCCTAGTACGGAATTATATGGTGCTGCAGCAGTATTTCGTAATTCGAATCTTTATTATTATGGCTTTGACATGAATACTGTTTGGATGCCAATACAACAATTCAATGTTAATAATTTCAGCCACCTGCCTCATGTTATCCAATACTACAATAGCGATTTTATTGAGTATGTAAATGACAATAATATACGATATGACATACTTGTTCTGAATTATTTCTTTTCAGATTTTGTAAAATACAGACCTCAAGATTGTGATGTATTCATAAAAGAATTAGTCAGTTTAATCCAGGAAGGTCGTTTTACTGCTGTCATTATCAACGATGTGATGCTGCTTTATAACGCTGGTACGGGATATGCGTGTATGGAAAAAATAGCAAAATTGCTAAAAACATCAAATCAGAATTATACATTCCTTTTCCAACGTAGACATTTTGCAGTTCCCAATCAATTCCAGTTTGAGTACGGTATAAAACTTAGGGATAATATTGGTTTTACCCCAATTATCCAAGAAGCGCAATCTTTCAATCCATTTTCTACATGTGGGAGCATTCAACTTATTATTAAAACAATTAAAAAGCAACAACCATGATACTATCAGTTTCTAGACGAACAGACATTCCTGCTTTTTATAGTGATTGGTTTTTTAATCGAATACATGAGGGATATGTAGATGTACGAAATCCGATGAATGCACATCAAGTAAGTCGAATCAAGATTACTCCTGATGTGGTGGATTGTATTGTGTTTTGGACAAAGAATCCTTATAATATGCTCATGCGATTAGATGAACTGAAAGAGTACAATTACTATTTTCAATTTACAATAAATCCCTATGATAAACAGATTGAAAAAAATGTCCCTTTTAAAACAACAATTTTAGAGACATTTAGTAAATTGTCACAGCAAATAGGTAGCAATAGGATTATATGGCGCTATGATCCAATCTTGATTACTGATAAGATTAACGTTGCCTACCATGTCAAATATTATGAGGAGTTGGCTAAAAGGTTGGAAAGCTTGACCACAAAATGTGTTATCAGTTTTGTGGATTTATATAAGAAAACCATAACGAATACAAAAATTATTAATTTACAAGAACCATCACAATCAGAAATGCGGTATCTCGCAGAAAAGTTTGTTAACATTGCTCGCAAATATGGTATTCAAGTCTTAAGTTGTGCCGAAAGTATCAATCTATCTGAAGAAGGGGTGGAACATGGTTGTTGTATAGATCCAAATCTTATTGAAGACATATGTGGTTATCATATTGATGTAAAGAAGGATAAAAACCAGCGTGAAGAATGTGGATGTGTAGAAAGCATTGACATTGGGGCATACAACACTTGTTGTCATGCCTGTGCTTATTGTTATGCAAATTTCAATAATGAAAAGGTAAGAAGTCAAAGTTCAAAACATCATAAAAACTCATCATTGCTTATTGGGGACTTATCAGAAGATGACGTAATTAAGATTCGAAAGGTTGGTTTACTTAAATCTCATAGACTATTTTGAATGATTTACAATCTTCATTTCGTTTTCATAAGTTAAAAACGTTAAATCTTTATCTTTTTTGCCCTTGATAGAATTTGCGTCAACACTTTTCTATCGTTTAAATCATAACAAATTGGGAAACAACAGGTTGCAAATACAACTGTGTAAGAGTCTCACCTCGGTCAATATTCCTGAAAGCGTAACAACTATTGGTGAAGGGGCTTTTTCATCAAGTGGTCTCACCTCGGTCAATATTCCTGAAAGCGTAACAACTATTGGTAAAGGGGCTTTTTACGCTTGCTATTATCTTTTAGATTTCACAATTCCATCAAGTATCACCAGTTTAGAAGAAGGGATTTTAGGTTCCTGCTCTAGGATTACATCGATAGTCATTCCTGAAAATATAACAAGTATAGGATCTAGAGTTTTCGAAGGTATGACCAGGTTGACATCTGTCATAATTTCTTCAAATGTCACAAGTATAGGAGATCAAGCTTTTAAGGGCTGTTCTGAACTTTCCACAATTACAATTCCTTCAAGTGTTACAGAAATTGGGAAAGACGCATTCTATGGCTGTACTAATCTTACAAAGGTTATTGTTCCGAATTTATCTGCATGGTGTAACATTCACTTTGGCAATAACAGAAGTTGTCCTATGTTTTTATCCAAACATATTTATAGTGATGAATACACGGAAATAAAAGACCTGATTATCCCAGAGGGGGTCACCAGCATAAATAGTTTTGCTTTTGATGGTTGCGCTGAACTTGTTAACGTCAGCTTCCCCTCAAGTTTAACAAGCATAGAATACTCTTCTTTTGGTAATTGCAATGGTCTAACTTCGGTTATCATACCTGAAGGTGTCGTCAGTCTTGGTGGTTTTCAATATTGCAAAAATCTTGTTTCAGTTTCAATTCCATCCACTCTTACTACGATAAAACCATATGCTTTTGATAATTGCCAAAAACTTAGTTCAATCACAATCCCCAAAGATGTAACCAGCATCGGTAAATATGCATTCAATAGATGTTCAAATCTCTCCTCTGTAACCTCATACATAGAAGAGCCTTTCGCTTTCGGCAACTCCGCTTTTTGGTATATTTCTTCTTCTTGCGTCCTATATGTTCCTGCTGGCACACGTGACGCCTACATCGCTGCAGGTTGGACTGAAGAGGTGTTTAAGGGTGGAGTCATTGAGATGCCTGATCCATCAGTCAATGAGGACACCGACATCTCAGAAATGGCAAATGTTATCTATGCTGAAAACATTTCCGTCCGAAAGGGGGATTCCACAACTTTGGAGATTAAGATGAACAACGAGCTCATCCCAACGGGATGCACCTTCAGCATAACGCTTCCAGAGGGTCTCTCACTCGTAACTGATGCTGACGGTGATGTGGTCTGCTCCACAACAGACCGTTCGAGGAAGATGTCCGTAATTCAAGCACAGGGTGGCACTGGCATATATAATTTCGCATTGACACCTTCCAACGAGAATGCCACCATCAGCGGTACCTCTGGCGCGATCATGACCCTGAAGCTGCGGGCTGATGAGAATATGGAAACAGGCGATTATAAGGTCAGCATGAAAAAGAATTCCATAAGCTACAAGTCTGGTGGAATGACCGCTGATGAGCAACTCTCTGACATCATAAGGACCATCACCGTTGAGGACTATCTGATGGGCGACGTGAACAGCGACGGTCAGATATCCCTCGCCGATGCAGTCATGATCCTCTACCACTATTTTGGAGTCTCCCAGACAGGATTTAAAGAGAAAGCCGCTGATGTGACGGACGACGGCAACATATCGCTGGCTGACGCCATTGAGGTGCTTTACAAATATTTCGGGATGGATGTGAATTGGGTGAAAGAACGTCCTTCCCAGATGATTGACCCTGATTAAATAATTTAAAACTAAAAGTTATAAAATGAAAAAATTATTGTTTCTTATGGCCGCTCTCCTTTTAGCCGGTCAAGCCTCAGCCGATGAGCTGATAATCGATGACATAGTTGTTCCAAAAGGAGGAACTGTCGAATTTCCGGTGAAGTACTCCTTGGCAGGAGGTAGGGTCGGTTTCGCATTTGCCCTTGACCTTCCCTCTGGCCTTTCATTGGAGACCGATGAAAGCGGAGATGTAGTTTATTATCCTTCTGAGAACATCAGCAAAATAAATGTGCAAATTGCAGAGGGCAGCAAATTTGGAGGATTGCCTAGTTCCGGAACTGCAACCATCAACGGCTCTGACGGTGTATTGCTTACGCTTGTTCTGAAAGATGATGGAAGCAGAGAGGTTGGAGATGTTTATGAGGTTGGTGTAAGTAAATGCGCTTTTGCTGAACGTACCGTGGATGGGGTGAAAGACATCTTCCTTGATGACTTCACCTTCAAGGTTACTATAGGCGAGCCAGACGACGGCCGCATCCATTTCGATGAGACATCATCCAACCTTCCAAGATACACCG